>CAYUNO010000098.1:0-8411 GCA_964446075.1 uncultured Flavobacteriaceae bacterium
CTAATTGTTAATGACGGAAATGGCGAATACCAGTAAATACCATGGCCATATCATTGTTGTTACAATAATCAATGGATGCTTGGTCTTTAATACTTCCTCCGGGCTGGACTACGGCTTTAATACCTGATTTATCAGCTATTTCTACGCAATCGGGGAAGGGGAAAAAAGCATCGGAGGCCATGACTGCACCTTCCAAATCAAACCCGAAACGGTTGGCTTTTTCAATGGCTTGTTGCAATGCATCCACTCGGGAAGTTTGACCCGTACCAGAAGCCAGTAATTGATTGTTTTTGGCAAGCACAATGGTATTGCTTTTGGTGAGTTTAACAATTTTAACTGCAAATTCTAAGTCGGATAATTGTTGTTCGGTGGGCTCCGTTTTAGTAACACATTGCATTTGTGACCGGTTTTCGGTACTATTATCTTTATCTTGAATCAATACACCGTTTAAAATAGAACGCACCTGCTTATCTTGAGATAAAGGATTATTCGTTACCTCGATAATAATTCTATTTGGCTTGCTCTTTAACAATTCTAAGGCTGCATCGTCATAACCTGGGGCTAATAGTACCTCAAAAAACAAGTTGTTTATTTCGGCTGCAACATCACCCATTATTGGCTGATTAGTTGCGATAATTCCTCCAAAAGCACTAACCGGATCGCAAGCTAGAGCATCGGTCCATGCAGTTAAACTACTAGATCTAGTAGCAACTCCACAGGCATTATTATGTTTAATTATTACAAAAGTGCATGCTTTGGATGCGTCAAACTCATTCAACAAATTCAGCGCCGCATCCACGTCCAATAAGTTATTGTAAGATAACTCTTTACCTTGATGTTTTTGGAAAATTCGTTCTAAATTACCTTTAAATTGCCCAGTTTGGTGAGGGTTTTCACCGTATCTCAAGGAATAAAGTTTATTACCAGCAAACCAATCGCCAATGGATGCATCATAATTGGCGGTAACTTTGAACGCTTTCGCAGCAAATTCTTTTCGATCTGCTAATGAAAGTTCACCATTACCTTGATTGTAAACAGATAAGAACGTGGTATACTGATTTTGGTGAGAAACGATGGTTGTGTAGGCGTGGTTTTTAGCGGCTGCTCGAATTAGTGAAACACCGCCGATGTCAATTTTCTCGATAATTTCGTCGTCTGTCCCTCCATTGGCTACGGTTTCGTCGAAGGGATATAAATCTACCATGACTAAATCAAACAATGGGATCTCGTATTGTTGAATTTCTTGCATGTCTTGCTGTAGTTCCCGTCTTGCTAAGATGCCTCCAAATACTTTGGGATGCAAGGTTTTCACTCGTCCACCTAAAATACTTGGGTAGCCCGTTATATCTTCTACAGCTACACAGGGTATTCCTAGGTTTTCAATAAAAGCACGGGTGCCTCCGGTAGAATAAATGGTTACTTGATTTTGGTGTAAAGCCTTGGCAATTTCTTCTAAGCCGTCTTTGTAAAAAACCGAAATTAGAGCAGATTGGATGAGTAAATTCACGGGTACAAAATTACTTCCAACCTCGGGTAATGGAGTGCCTTTTCCTATGAACTTTCTAATAAGTTGTTAACAGATACAATGAAAACAAGAACCTTGAATCGTTTACGTTGGAAAAACCTGAGTAAAATAAATTATCGAATAAAAAAAGGTACAAGGTAACTATGGGTTAGCCTCGTTGGATTGCAAAGTTGTGTTCCCTTTGTTGTGTTTAGGGGAGTACGGACAATGTCTGCACCCATTCCCACAGCACCAACCTCGTTTTTTTAAAAAAATAGCTGTAAAGACCAGAAATCCGTTTTCCCAGTAATAATCTGACTCTTTTTCTACGGAGTTGATTTTTGAGCGACTTTCGTTAGGGTTCTGTTCTTGGTTCACGGTAATTACTAGGCCTAGTTTGCACAGGTAAAATCATGGATGTATCTTGGAAACGTTAGCCATCAATGCATTACATAGAGGTTTATCTAGTGTAATATCTACTATGCTAGTCTTTTCCGTGACAGGCTTTAAATTTCTTACCGCTACCGCAAGGACAAGGATCGTTTCTTCCAATCTTCAAATCGTTGATTATTGGATTTTGCGTTGGTCTGGGAGTGTTTTCAGGAGAATTTCCTTGAACTTCCGAAATTCCAGGAGCAATCTCTTCCCGTGAAGTTTGAATTTTAGGATTGTTTTTCTTCAATTGAGGTTTGGCCTCCTGCACACCATTATCCTGCTGAATTTGTAAGCGGAACAAATGGCCAAGTACTTTTTGGTTAATGCGTTGCAACATTTTTCCAAATAACTCAAAACTCTCAATTTTATAAATCAACAACGGATCTTTTTGTTCGTATTGAGCGTTCGATGTACTTTGCTTCAAATCGTCTAATTCTCTCAAATGCTCTTTCCATTCGTCGTCTATAACCTCAAGCGTAGTTGATTTCTCCAACTCCTGAACCATGCTCTTACATTGGCTATCCAATGCTTTTTGCATGCTTACGGTAAATTGATATTGATGCACCCCATCAGTAAATGGAACAATTACATTTTCAATTCTATCTCCTTGTTCTTGACGAATATGCTGGAAAACCGGGTAGGCTTGTTGCTGCATAGTTTCTTGCTTTTGGCTGTATCGCTCCGATAAGTGCAAGAACAATTGCTCCGTTAAATCTTCGGCTTTGTTTTTTTGGAATGATTCTGAATCAAATGGAAGATCTTGGGCCAAGGTTCGAATAACTTCCATTTCCAACTCCAAATAGTCATTGCTATCTTTAAATGAACCAACTACTTCTGAACACCAATTGTACAACATGTTGTTTAGGTCGATACTCAAACGCTCCCCATACAAGGCATTGGTACGCATGCGATAGATGGAAGTACGTTGTTTATTCATCACATCGTCATACTCCAACAATCGCTTACGGATACCAAAGTTGTTTTGCTCCATCCGCTTTTGGTTTCGTTCGATAGTTTGGGTCATGATACGATGTTCAAGTACTTCATCTTCCTTGAATCCCAAGCTATCCATGATTTTACTTACCCGTTCAGCTCCAAATATGCGCATCAAATCGTCTTCCAAACTCACATAGAATCTAGAAGTTCCCGGATCTCCTTGTCTACCAGCTCTACCTCTTAACTGTCTATCAACCCTGCGACTGTCATGTCGTTCTGTACCAATAATGGCCAATCCACCCAAGGATTTTACTTCCTCATTAATTTTAATATCGGTACCTCTACCTGCCATGTTGGTAGCGATAGTTACGGCACCTTTTAAACCTGCTTCAGCAACAATTTCCGCTTCACGTTGGTGTTGTTTTGCATTTAACACATTGTGTTTGATGCCTCGAAGTTTAAGCATTTTACTTAATACTTCGCTCACTTCAACCGATGTTGTACCTACCAATACCGGTCTGCCTGCTGCGGTTAGCTGATTGATTTCATCAATTACAGCATTGAATTTAGCCCGTTTTGTTTTGTATACTAAATCCTCTTGATCTTTTCGCACTATAGGTCGGTTGGTTGGAATAACCATTACCCCTAATTTGTAGATGTCCCACAATTCTTGCGCTTCTGTTTCAGCAGTACCGGTCATACCCGCAAGTTTGTGATACATTCGGAAATAGTTCTGCAAGGTAATGGTAGCATAGGTTTGAGTAGCTGCTTCCACACGTACATTCTCTTTGGCTTCAATTGCTTGGTGAAGTCCATCGGAATAACGTCGTCCTTCCATAATACGACCTGTCTGTTCGTCTACAATTTTTACTTTACCTTCTTGTAAAATGTATTCTACATCCCGTTCAAACAGGGTATAGGCTTTTAATAATTGGTTGATTGAATGGATTCGCTCACTTTTAACGGCGAACTCTTGCATCAACGCATCTTTTTGTGCTAATTTTTCTTTGTCCGAAGCAGCAGATCTTTCGATTTCAGCCATTTCGCTGCCTACATCAGGGAGAACAAAAAAGTTTGGATCTTCTTCTCCTTGAGTGATTAGTTCGAGCCCTTTTTCGGTAAGTTCTACAGAATTGTTTTTTTCGTCGATGGTAAAGAACAAAGGAGCATCAGCCAACGGCATTTCTCTTTGCTGATCTTGTAAGTAGTTGTTTTCTACTTTCGTTAAGATGGATCTAACGCCAGATTCCCCTAGGAACTTAATTAAAGCTCGGTTTTTAGGTAAACCGCGATATGCTCTAAATAACGCCAATCCTCCTTCTCCTTCTTTGTAGCCATTGTTTCCTTCCGGAATCAATTTTTTTGCTTCGGTGAGGGCTTGGGTGACGTATCGTTTTTGAAGTTCTACAATTTTCTCAATTCGGGGCTTCAAGGCTTGGAATTGCTGAACATCCCCGTTAGGAGTAGGGCCAGAAATAATTAACGGTGTTCTAGCATCGTCAATTAAAACAGAATCCACCTCATCAATTACTGCAAAATGATGCTTGCGTTGCACTTGTTCCTCGGGGGAATGTGCCATGTTGTCGCGCAAGTAATCGAAACCAAATTCGTTGTTTGTACCGTAGGTAATATCAGCTAAATAAGCATTTCTTCTGGCTTCGCTGTTGGGCTGGTGGTATTCTAAACAATCAACAGATAGTCCCAAGAAATTAAAAATTGGACCATTCCATTCGCAGTCACGACGTGCCAAATAGTCGTTAACTGTTACCATATGCACACCTCGACCACCCAAGGCGTTAAGGTAAGTAGGCAATGTACTAACCAAGGTTTTACCCTCACCGGTAGCCATCTCCGCGATTTTACCACGGTGCAATGCAATACCACCAATTAGCTGAACATCGTAATGAACCATATTCCATTTGATTTCGCCTCCTGCAGCTAACCATTCGTTTTGGTAGTTTACGGAATCACCGGAAATGGTAATGTGTGGATGTTTGGTTGCCAATTCCCGATCCAAATCTGTAGCTGTTGCGGAAACAACCGAAGATTCGCTGAATCTTCTAGCAGTCTCTTTCATCACTGCAAAGGCTTCTGGTAAAATTTCAGAAAGAATTTCCTCCAGTTGCGAATTTCGCTCCTTTTCTAATTCGTCTTGTTCGCGGAATAACGAGTCTTTTGTTTCGGTATCGGAATCGGCTGTATTTTTGATTGCTTCTTTATTAGCAGCGATTTCAGCATCAATTTCCTTCAAGAATTCTCCAATACGCTGTTTGAATTCTAACGTTTTATTACGAAGCTGATCGTTCCTTATGGTTTGATATTCAGCAAAATAGGTATTGATAGAATCTACCACAGGTTGGATTTCTTTTAGGGCCTTTTCGGCTTGATTTCCGCCCAACAATTTGGTAAACGAATTAATGATATTAGCAAACATGATATTCCTGCGAAATTAACACATTATTTCGGCTTGCCAATACCTTGCCAAGGTGAACTTTACTGACAAATTGCCTTGATTATCATCCAATGTGTTAGCGTATTTGAATGGATTATATTGCTTATCCGAAAACAGTTGGGGATTAGGAAGGTATTTAATTGTAAAAAATTGAGTCATGGGTTAAAACCCTATCTAATTTCTTTTGTTTAACTTTCATGATTCGTTTGTTGAGTTTTTTGTTAACAGTTATGTTGGCCAGTTCTTCGGCCATCGCACAGGTAGTTATTTCGGGTAAAGTTGTAGATCAAACAACAAGAAAACCTCTAAAAAATGCTTTGATTTTATTGGATAAATCTCCAACTGCCGTGAAAACAGATGAAAATGGAGATTTTAATCTAACCAATATAGAACCAGGATTTCACTTGGTATCGGCGGAATTGGACGCCTATGAAGCGGTAGGGGTAGCCGAGCAATTGTACACTCCGGCCAAATCTCCCTTTGTTACCATCGAAATGGAAGCGCAGGTGCAAAGTATGGATGCTGTAACCATTCGGAAAACAACCTTACAACGTAGAGTAGCAGAAAGTCCAGTGTCTTCCCAACAATTAAGCATTCGTGAGATCGAAAGAAATCCTGGAGGTAGTCGTGATATATCGAAAATTATTCAGAGTTTGCCCGGTGTAATTGCAGTGCCTGGATTCAGAAATGATGTGGTGATCCGCGGAGGTTCGCCATCGGAAAACAAATTTTATTTAGATGGTATTGAAATTCCGATAATTAACCACTTTCAAACTCAAGGTAGCACCGGCGGACCCGTGGGTATTTTGAACGTTAATTTCATCAAAGAAGTGAACCTAAACACGGGTGCTTTCCCAATTAATTACGCCAATGGTTTGAGTTCGGTGTTTGATTTCAGACAGATTGATGGGAATACACAAAAAATGAAGGGTCGGTTTACTTTGGGCAGCAGCGATGTGGGGTTAACTGCCGATGGCCCGTTGGGAAAAAGCAAGAAAGTTACCTACATATTATCGGCTAGACAAAGTTATCTGCAGGGATTATTTGCACTGTTGAAACTTCCATTTTTGCCAAATTTTATCGATTATCAAGCTAAAGTGAAAGTAAAATTAAAAGGAAATGATGATTTGACTTTTTTGATGGTTGGAGGAATTGATTTTTTTCGGTTAAATACCAAGGTGAATGATGGTATAACCGATACGGCGACACTCAAATCAAATAAATATATACTTGGTTATTTACCGGTATACAGACAATGGAATTACACCTTTGGAACGGTTTATACCCATTATAATGGCAAAAATAAAACGCAGTATTTTCTTAGCAGGAACATGTTAAACAACACATCGTATAAGTACAGAAACAACGATGAAACCGATGAGGCAAATAAGATTTTCAACTACAACAGTACCGAAGAAGAAAATAAATTCCGTGTAGAACATAATCGCAGCATCGGAGGTTGGAAATTTATGGGTGGAGCCGGATTGGAATTTGTTCAATTTGCAGTTAATAACGATGCGAAATTTTTAGTGCCAGGTGCACCAGGAACACCAGGGTCGGTTATCGATGTAAAATTCAATAGTTTGTTGGAGCTCTTCAAATATTCAGCTTTCGCTCGGGGTTCACGTTCTTTTGGAGAAGGCGGTTTGTTGAGTATTGCAGGTAGATTGGATGCCAATAATTATAATAAATCTATGGGAAATCCATTGAACCAACCTACGCTTTCTATGAGTGTAAGTTATCCCGTAGGACTTCCTGGACTATATGTGAATGCTAACGTAGGGCAGTTTCATCAGTTGCCTTCTTATACTATTTTAGGTTACAGAAATAATAATAATCAACTCGATAATAAAGAACGAGTAGATTACATTCGAAATCGTTCTGCGGCTGCAGGTTTTCAGTACAATGCGGGTAAAAACACTCGGGTTACATTGGAGGGTTTTTTGAAACAATATCAGCGGTATCCATTTAGTCTAACAGACAGTATTTCTTTAGGTAATTTGGGAACGGATTTCGCGGTGTTGGGCAATGAGCCCATAGCATCGGTTAGTGAAGGGAAGGCTTACGGTATGGAATTTTTGGTACAGCGAAGGAATAGAACAGGATTGTATGGTATAATGGCGTACACATTATCTTGGAGTTTCTTTAATGATAAAAACGGGAAAAGTGTAGCCAGTGCCTGGGATAGCAGGCATACATTAAGTTTAGTGGGTGGTAAGAAGTTTAAAAAGAATTGGGAGCTGGGATTGAAGTTGCGTTTGGCTACAGGCAGACCCTACACTCCATTTGATGTAGATAGATCCTTAACAAAATCAAATTGGGACGTTAAAGGGGTGGCTTTGCCCAATTATGGATTATTGAATACGCAGCGTTTGGGTAATTTTTCTCAAGTAGATTTCCGATTGGATAAAGTATGGTATTTGAAGAAAACATCTATCAATTTTTATATTGATATACAGAATTTATTGAATACTGCATACATGGGTCCAGAGACATTAATAGCGGCACAGAATCCTGATGGTAGTTTAATTACCGATAACGGAAATGCAACTCGATACCGCGGAGAATATTTGATGAATAGTACCGGATTTTTGCAACCTACAATTGGTTTGATTTGGGATTTTTAAGACTAACTGCAAAATTCATTTAATAAAAAATGCCCTTCAATTGAAGGGCATTTTTATTGGATATATTTGAAATTTTAATTGATCAGAAGCTAATTATTTAGTGAATAATTAACCCATGAAATCAAACGTGTAACCCGTTGCGTGAGGATAAATACACATCACAGGTATATCTTCACTTTTGTTTACAATTTGTTGGGTTAGGGTACCGATGATTAATTCGCGTATGCCTTTCTCAGTATGAGTCATAACCAAAATCAAATCGGCTTTAACCGCATCGCTATATTGTAAAACTTCGTTAGCAAAATTGTCCAAAATACTGTCTTTCAAATCGTGCAAAACGTACTGAATTCCACTTTCTTCTAGTTGTGCTTTAACGATGTTAATTCCACCTGCGATTCTCTTACTCAAGTATTCGTCGCTGCTGTGGACTCAACTGGGCGTAAGCCCGCCTCGCCGC
>CAYUNO010000099.1:0-8251 GCA_964446075.1 uncultured Flavobacteriaceae bacterium
TAAATTGGTAACTATGACCTGATAAACATTGCGAATCCTTCACAATGCCAATTTTTAAGTTTGTCTGCGGATGAATCACAACTGTTTTCTCCACAGAATCCATACAATTGTATGCACTGGCGGCAATCAATTTAACTTGATAGGCCTTGGGTGAAGAGAAACGCTTGGATATGGTAGTAGTAGCGAATGTTGTTGTATCCGATATTTTCCATTGATAAGTTAAGGTACCTTGAGGAATAGCGGAAGTGTTGGTGGTATTATATACATTCCCCTTTAAGCATCTATCGGTAAAATTACCGGAGAAGTTGGGCACAGGAGTAGGCAAAACCCAGATTTTTTTGACCAATGTATCTTTACAACCCTTATTGGTTTGGGTTTGTAAACTAACGGTTCGTTCTCCATAATTAGGAAATTTAGCAGTTGAATTAACTGTTGTTTCCACCCATTCGTTGGCTCCCCACACCCATTTATTGGTAAATGTACCGTAAGGGATACTCGCTAAATTACTGGTTTTAAACTCGTTCTTATAAACACATTGAGAATCGTTAGCAATAGTAAAATCTACATACACTTGGGGATGAACTGTGTAAAATCGTTTTATGGTATCGGAGCAACCGTAGTTTGTTACCGAACGCATTAACAGCATATACAGACCTTCTTTCGTTGCAGAAACTTTCCAATTGATTCCCGAGTCTTTCAACCCATTGAATTCCCAATATCGTTTTACCGACCCTGTCGGAACGGTAGTATTATCTTTAATTGTCCATTGATTGCCTTTTAAACATTGTTGGGTATCGGAAACAGATACCGACATTGCGGGTTGGGGAGCTATAAAGAGTTTTCTTTGCAGTGTGTCTTTACAACCATAATTGGATTCTGTAGCCAATTCTAGCCAATAGGATCCCCAATTTTTTGCTGAAAATACATAATTTGTATCCGAAGAAACCGAAACCACAGCATTGCTGCGCCATTTGTACGATAAACTGCCATAAGGAATGGTTGCACGTTGCGCTGCGTAGAAACGATTTACTTTTAGGCATTGCAGGGTATCCTTAAATTGCACAGACAACACCGCCTGCGGATACACATGCAGCTTCACAGAATCGGCTGCGGTACAACCGCTATCAGACACGGCCGTGGTTTTCACTGTATATCTTCCATATTTCGCATACGTATGAGAACTATTGGACACCGAAGTATCGAAAGAGCCATCCCCCCAGGCAATGGCCTCTTTTACTTTCCCAATAGGAATACTTAGGGTATTTTTGGTGGTAAATCGATTACCCTTTGCACAAGCAACAGTATCCACCATTCCCACTTTCAAATTGGGAGATGGCAATAAAACCAAGGGAACAATCATTGAATCTAAGCATTTCAAATCCGTTGAACACTTGAGTTTGTATTGATAGGACGATCTAAATGTGGCGATTTTGTGCAAATCCGGAAACTTCTTGGTTGAAAACAAGGAATCATTTCTGTACCAATAATACTTTACAATAGTATCCCTGATGTGCTTAGACTTATTGGTGATCTCAATTTTATGCTCATTAAAACATCGGTTTGCCGATTTGACTTCAAAAATTGCCGTTGGTTTTGGTTGTAATGTGATGGTATATACCGAATCGATGATGCTGCCATCGCAAAACACTATTCGCTGTTTGAATGTATGTTTTTTGTACCCCGGAAAGGTTAACTCCACGGAATCCCCTTTCTTTTCAAAGGAACCATTATTATCTGCGTCCCAAAGTACTTCATCTACAAAATCGATAGACCCTCCCAATTTATCGGATTTTATTTGTAGTACGGTATCACGGAAACAGTATTTGCGACTGCTAAACTTCTCGAAGGTTTTAAATTTATCATCAGAAATGGTATTGATAAACTTCAAATTGTATCCAACGGATTTGGGGACAATCGATTGTAAAGAATAGAAATACACAAAGGTTACGCATTTCCCTGGGTCTAATTTACCCAAGTTAAACGCTAAAGAGATTGCTACGTCGCCCGTGTATGGATTGGATTTGGTAGCACTTCCTGAATAATTTAACACATCGTCAGGTGTTCTAACGGAAAATCCGCCAACAGAGACTTTTGCCCTACTATCAACAGCTCCTAAAATACAGGGATATTTATAAACTTGTCCTAGCGCCACCACGGTGGCAACATCCTTGTTTGTTCCCCAACCGGGTTGATTTTCAACATAATTAATGGTAGTGTAATCCCCTGTTATTGTTTGCTCGTGATCGGGATCCACATTTCGGAAATATTTTAACCCATATAATGGATCTGTACCAACGTTTTTAATTAAAATCTGTATGGTAAAAAACTGATCTAAGCTATCCAAAATTACGGTTTGCTGTACCAAGGCTTTCTGACTTCCAGAAGTGGCGGTACCCTGCCATTCTGATCGTTGAGAACCATTTAAGGTGGTTTTAGTATGGCTATTTCGCGTTACGTCGCTCAAACCCATCAACCCAAAATTATTAAAATTAACACGGGTACTTCCGGATGATGTGGTATTCCATTGTATTCCCCAACCCTCCTCCGGGGAGCCTGGTACAAAATAATCACCCAGGAAGTTTGGGGTACCTGAAGAAAAACCGTCTTTCCCTACATCGCAAACAAAACCTAGCTGTCCGCCTGCGCTGCGAGATACATACCCCGTGGGCGCAGAACTCGCAGTTCCAAACGAACCGCTGCTGTGTACCCCGAGGTTAACATACCTTCCTTTCAAAAAAACATCTTGAGCGTTAACATAAGTCGCTAACACCAAAAATAGAAATAAGGTTTTGAGTTTATGTCGCATGAGAAAAAGTGTGAAATTATATTACTGACAATCTTTTATCAATACCCAATTGTAGGTATTTTAATTACAATTGTTTACCGTATGGTTATACTTCTGATTTTGCTGTAAATTGCCCTATTATTTATCCATGAATCGAAAACTGTTGTATTCTAGTACAGTATTGTTACTAATTTCCTTAGGCATTTGGGCTTTTTCATCCAACACTTCCGTAGCCACTGCCGAAAAGAAAAAACAAGGCCCGGCGCCAGATACCACCTTCACGTTGGTGTTTGGTGGCGATTTGATGGGTCATCAACCGATGATTTCGGCGGCTTGGAACGACTCCACCCAACGCTACGAATACGAACCCTGGTTTCAGTTCATCGCTCCTTACCTATCATCGGCCGATTATGCAGTTGCCAACTTAGAAGTAACCCTAGCTGGTGAGCCTTATAGCGGATATCCGCAGTTTTCATCGCCCGATGCCTATGCTTCAGCCATTAAAACATCGGGTATTGATTTCCTGGTTACTGCCAACAACCACTCCCAAGACCGCGGTAAAGCAGGCTTGGAACGCACCCTCAGGGTTTTGGATAGCTTAGGCATACCGCATACTGGTACCTTTTTGGATACCAACTCTCGAAAACAGACCTACCCCGCGGTGGTGAATGTAAAAGGTTGCAAGATTGCGCTGTTGAATTACACCTACGGCACCAACGGTTTGGTAGTAAAACACCCCAATATCGTAAACATGATTGATACCCAATGGATTATCAATGATTTTGCTTCGATTCGGGTAAAGCAGGCCGATGCGGTGATACCTGTAATGCATTGGGGAGTTGAATACATTATATCGGAAAATACAGATCAAAGAAATACAGCCAACCTATTAGCTCGATTGGGTTCCACCGCAATCATCGGAATGCATCCGCATGTGGTTCAACCGATAAAGACCATCAAGATGGCCAAAAAAGGAAAACGGGATAGTATTTCCGTGCCCGTTGCCTACAGTTTGGGGAATTTTGTTTCCAATCAGCGTGATATTAACCGTGACGGTGGAATTTTGGTAAAGTTGAGCTTCCGCAAGAAGAATGGTAAAGTAGAATTGGTTGGCACAGAGTATTTACCTTTCTGGGTTTGGCGATTACAGACTGCTTCTCCCCAACATGGATTGCGTAAAGGCTATTATATCCTCACCGAAAAACAACTCAGTATGCTTGGAGGCGAAGACTTGGAAAAAGCTACGCTGTTTTTTACCAATGTACGCAAGATTGTTTCCGGTAGTAAAGAGTGGAAAGTTCAGTAATACATTGCTTTATACATTGACCAACGAGTTTCGTATGGTTGAACAATAAAAACAGATATACAACGAAACTATTATAAGTTTAAATACGTCCATTAGCAGTATAATCACCTACTAATTCCTCGTCATTTCCATTTAGTACTTTTCTTTAATTTTTGGATTTTTCGCGCTTAGGTACTGTGATTTTTTAATTTCCACCGATTTCAATTTCAAAATACTATCGTACGGCCCATCGGTGATAAACATGTTGGCAATCCAAGCGGGAATGGCGCCTCCGGGATTGGTTTTTAGCGTGTAGGTACAAGACAGTTTGTTTTTAGCAACTGGAACGATATCCCAGTGGGCAAAATTGTAAGGCACTCTTACTACTCCACTCACCAATTCTTTCAGGGAATTTTCACTTTTGGAATCGATGGTTACATTAAGGGTTTTGGGATCCTGGGCCAATTTAATGCGCATGCAAACGTCTCTATCGGAAAGCGGCCAAGGAGCATCGATGTATTGATAGACAATATTTTCAAAATCCGAAACTTTTGTAACGGTGTATGACTGTGTGGTAGAATAGATCCAGTTTTTGTAGTTCCCATAATCGGTAAGGGTTGCTACGAGGGTTTGCAAGCTACAATCCATGGTAACCGTGGCTTTGATTTCTTTGAATCCAGACGATTCCCCGCCGCGGGTGTAAACAACAATTCCCTCTCCTTCTCGGGTATGTTTCCAAGGGTTTGATTCTTCGGTGGAGGATTTAGGAAGCCAAGAAAGTACGGATAGTAGGCCTATGGATACAAGAGTTTTCAAAGGATGGAGCGATAATCTACGGCGAAATTAACATCAAATAAAATGACAACCAAGGGGTTAGGTTTAATTAACAAAAAGGATTTGTTAAGCGCAGATTTTTTGTATATTTGCAGCCTCTAAACGGGCCTATAGCTCAGTCGGTTAGAGCACCTGACTCATAATCAGGTGGTCCCTGGTTCGAGCCCAGGTGGGCCCACCGAAAAATCCTCTCTTCACGGGAGGATTTTTTGTTTTAATTTAATTAACTCATGATTTACTTGCGTTTTGCATTGGTTTCATATTACAGCAAAGTACCGACAAAATTAGTGGGGAAATTATAGTTGGATTAGCAAAGATTCAAAATTCAACGATTGAGTACTCATGTCATAATTACTTTTAATTGTTTCAATTAAAGTCAAGTTCTTAATCCTAAGAAACCCACTCCTAAATTGCTAGAAACTGCTAAGTTTAGCCTAAATCGCCCTATTCTAAATTGATTTATGGTATTATTGCAACATGGAATTGACTACAAGGAAATTTTGGTCGGACTACTGGTATTCAAAAATTGAAGAATTTGAAAAGCCTGTAGCATCCAATTACATGTTCACTCCATTATTCCGAAATTTAATTGAAGGAAAGAACTTTAAAAACGCCTGTGAATTGGGAGGTTTCCCCGGTACCTTTTCTATTCATGTTCAGCGTGATTTAAGTTTACCCTGTTGCTTGATCGATTATTTTATTGATTCTACCCTATTTGAAAAATTCTTGCAAGCCAACCAATTGCCTAGTAATGCCATTGAGTGGAAGGAGGAAGATATTTTATCCACTCCTACTGCAGAGAAAACATTTGATTTTATTTTCTCTATTGGACTTATTGAACATTTTGAGGATACAAAAACCGTTGTATCGGCTCATATCAAGTACATCAACGAAGGTGGAAGATTGTTCATTTTAATTCCAAATTTCACTGGTATTAATGGTTGGTTTCAGCGGAAATTTGACATTGAAAACTACAAAAAACACTATATCCCTTGTATGGATCCTAATTATTTAAAATCAATATTGATGGAATTGGGCTGTAAGAATATTCAAGGTGGTTATTGGGGAAATTTTACAATTTGGTTAGAGAATTATTCAAGTCAAAATTTATTATCTAAGTTATTTTTCAAGGTCAGTTGGGTCGTGGGTAAGGTAATTTCCAAGATTATACCTATCAATGCAAAAACCACTTCGCCGTATATCTGGGTGGCTGCAGATATTTGATGAGAAAAATAATAGTTTTTTTTTGCAACCAGAAAACTAGAAAGTAAAATAAGAAATATCCCCAATTATAATAATCGATTTAACTAATTATTCATCAGTAAATCGCCTGCTTCTTTTAAGAGTTTGTTTGATTTATATTCCAATATAATTGAAATTAATCCACCGGTAGCAAGTACTCCTAAGCCAATTAAATAATTAGGCGTCAAAGCGGCTATTGCACTAGCACCTACTATACTGGAAATAGATATTGTGGTTTTTACGTTTTTTAACTTGCCAGACATTGACAAGTAACTGCCTACAATATTCATTTTATTCGCAAACTTATATCTTTTCTCTATTTGGTATTTGAATTGTTTGCTATTTGAAGACTTAGACGCAAAAATTGAATCCAATAAATATTCAATTGAATTCATTTGTGATTTACTTACAACAACATCAAGATAAAATCTGTAATAACTTAAATTACAATTAATTAGAACAAATTTTTCTAAGTTTGAATTATATTGCGTAAAGGATGTATCAACAGATCGTTGAAGCGTTAATTCTCCAACTAATCTATCTCCTAGAAATACACTATCATTTCTTATTGACTGTGCCTTGATTGAATTAGTATATAGATTGATTAACAGAAGTAGAATTACAGATAAGACTTTTCTTTTAATTATAAATTGAGTTACGGATAAATGAAATACTATTGATTTAATGTTTACGGTACTATGCATTTTATATTTTGAATTTATCGCATCATGTAGGGCATGCGCTTACTTGCATGTCGCATTAAATCATCTACAATCCTTGATGGAGAGCTACCAAATCCGCCGGAGAACTTATGATTATAATTCCAAATCAATTTATTATTGGGGCAGTCGTGTATGCTCAAGGTAACGTTCACTTCGTTGGTTGGACCCACAGCTCCTGCAACTAAAAATAACGCTACGGCGGCTCCGTCCGACATCGGCTTCGTTAATCCAAAATTTGAACTTATTACACCGTCCACTCCTAAAACTTGGCAAAGCTGATCTTTGGTTAGAGCTTTTTCTGGATATCCCGCCTGCTGTAGTTTGGCATTGGTTGTTTCGATATCTTGAATTTCTTGGGTCATCTTGCCTTTCATCGTGCGTTTTAACAACCAAGCATATATCTCTTTTTGAAAGTTCAACGATTCTGTTTTTTGCTGTTCCTTCAAGGCCTCGCCATCCATACCTTTTCTTGACGCTATTGAGACTGTAGGAGGTACAACTGCTATTATTCTTTGTTTTTGTGCTAATGTTTCAGCATCGGGACTGTAAAAAATTTTCGCACAGGAGGTTAATGCAAGAATTGATGCTGACAATGCCAGGAATAATAGATTTTTAAATTTCATAAACCAAAAGTAACCTATAGATATAAAATAAGCAAAATGTAAAAAAAGTACACGAATTAAATTCGATGAAATTATTTTTTCCAGCCATTAAATCACTGCGTAATCCAATCCTTGAATTTATCGTAATAGCAAGAAAATCAATTGCTCGGAGCCTCGAAGAACTCGGTTTCCACTTTTGTATTTATAATCGTACATAATCACGTAGCTGCCGGCAGGAGCAGGAGCGCCGCCGTAATTCCCATCCCATCCTAAATCTTTTTCGGTACCCTCGTACATCTGCTCACCCCAGCGATTGAAAATACGATAGTTCAATACATCCACGTCGAAAATTATGGGTTTAAAATATTCGTTGGTATTATCGGCATTGGGGGTAAAGGCATTCGGACAATATACACGACAATTATTTTCCCTGAATTGCACGTTCAAACTGTCTTTCGCAACACCGCATATATTGGTAGCCACTACCCAGTGAAAGCCGGGTTTGAAAATTCTTCGGGTTGGCAATGTACTTCCGTCATTCCAGACGTAGGTGGAGTTCCAGTTCTCCACACTCAATTCCATCATTTCGTTTTTACACAATACGGTATCGGCGCCTAAATTTACTCGGGGGTACGGATAAATCCATGTAAACTGCTTGGAACTATCGGTACAACCATTAACAGTTACTACATAACGTATCGTGTCTTTCCATAAAATACTGGGGACAATATCGTTCCCTATAATGTTCTTACCGAAGAAGGTTCCTCCTGTTGTTGCGGGT
>CAYUNO010000100.1:0-8235 GCA_964446075.1 uncultured Flavobacteriaceae bacterium
TCGATACGAGTTCAACGGAAAACCAGGAATCACATCACCCAGCTTAGCTGCAAATTTTGCCAGCCAACTGGGAATTAGTTTTATTCGTTTATGAAACTTATCCGAAAAAATCTGTTCTACCTCCTTGAACGACCGATGATAACTCACCAAATTGTATGTGCCCGATTCACTACCATTCAAATTCACCAAAAAATCACTCAATTGCTCCACATCCACCATGGAACGAACCGCATTCCCGGTACCAATTCTGAAATAATATCCTTTTTGTATCGCCTTTTCCATGGCACCCAAATTCCCCGGTGCTCCAAAGCCAAAGATTAACGGCAATCTCAAAATCAAGATATTCACTCCACGTTTCATACCCCAATCCAAAACCAATTTCTCCGCTTCCAACTTGCTCTTTCCGTAGACCGATGTCGGCTCCAAAACCTGATCCTCCGAGATCGTTGCCCCTTCTTCCAATCCGTATACTGCCACTGTACTTACAAACACAAATTGCTTTGGATATACTCTACCGATACTAGATTTAACCCAGACATCTATTCCCTGCATTAAATTTTTAGTTCCATTCACATTAACATTATAAAACTCTTCCTCTTCTGTAAAATTTCTTGGTATTGCATGTGCTTTACCTGCAATATGATAAATGGCACTAAAAAGTTTGATTTCTGATACAACTGGAATATCTTTACTAATATCACAATAAACATCGCATTTTGAATTCTTTCCTATCGTATTAAATTCTTTGCCAATTTTTTCCAATTTATTTTGAAAATTTCTGCCCAAATACCCAGTTATACCTGTAATCAAAATCATATGTGTTGACTATTCTCAACAAATTACTAACTCAACGCACAAACTAACAAATTATACAAATTATAAAATATAACAATAGGGCTGTAATTTGATATTATTTTTGTAAAATGGTAAGAATTGCAATTCTTGGCAACTACGCAACACAATTTCTCCTTAAGTCACTTAAAAAAGAATTTATTTCTATTGAGGCTGAATTTTACTTGGCTGATTACAACTCAATAGACATGGAAATTATTGATGAAAATTCAGCTTTGATAAAATTTAAACCAAAGTTTATTATTTGGCATGAATCGACTTTGGCGCTTAGAGATCAATTTTACCAATCGACAAATAGAGAAATTTTTGCAGATGACTATATTCACAGAATAGAAAATTTAAATATACAGATTCAAAAATTAATACCAGGTGCAATTGTGCTTTTTCCAAACCATGACCTAAAATTTTCAGATAATGTTTTTGGACATTTTTCTGGGAATATCAAACAATCCTGGGAATATCAAATTAAAAAAATCAACTTCCTTTTACATGATTTAGTTATTTCTACTGGTAATTTTTATTTGATTAATAGTTTTCCCCTCATTCATTTAGTTGAACCTATCACGGATTACACCTTAGTTATAAATGCAGATTTACATTATAGCTTAGATTACTTAAATTGGTTGACTAAAGAAATTTATAAAATCATTGATGTTTTCCAAGGAAAATTCAAAAAATGTATAATTTTAGATTTAGACAACACATTATGGGGTGGTATTATTGGAGATGATGGCATTGGAAATATTCAAATTGGAAATTTAGGAATTGGAAAAGCATTTAGCCGATTTCAAAAATGGATATTAGAGCTTAAAAAACGTGGTATTATTCTTGCTGTTTGCTCTAAGAAC
This sequence comes from uncultured Flavobacteriaceae bacterium, assembly GCA_964446075.1. Classification (GTDB taxonomy): domain Bacteria; phylum Bacteroidota; class Bacteroidia; order NS11-12g; family UBA955; genus JAGKXC01. Next base: position 1,701 of record CAYUNO010000100.1, read on the forward strand.
GAAGATTCTATTGCAAAGCAACCATTTATTGAGCATAAGGAAATGATTCTTAAATTAGAGGATTTTGCGGTATTTATGGCGAATTGGGAAAGTAAAGCAGATAATATAAATCATATTCAAAAAATATTAAATATTGGTTTTGATTCCATGGTGTTTATTGATGATAATCCTGCTGAACGTGAAATTGTTAAAAAACATATTCCCGAAATTACAGTACCCGATTTACCTGCTGACCCAGCTTATTATTTATCACATCTAATTTCTCTAAACCTCTTCGAAACAATAAGTTATTCCACTAATGATGAAAAACGAACGAAACAATATCAAGAGGAAGCGAAGAGGATTGAATTAGCTAATTCAATATCTAACATGGAAGATTATTGGGAATCCCTTGAAATGTCAGCAGAAATCAAACCCATTAATATTAACGATATTGAAAGAGTGGCACAATTAACACAACGCTCTAATCAATTTAATTTACGAACCATCAGATATACCTCTGAAGAAATTTCTCAAATTGTATCTGATACAAACTATCTCACTGCAACGGTCGAATTAACCGATAAATTTGGAAATTATGGCTTAATCAGCGTTATTATCATACGATTAAATACAAATCAAACTGCTCAAATCGATACTTGGATTATGTCTTGTAGAGTTTTAAAGCGTAAAGTTGAATTTGCTTTAATGAATTATTTAGTTGATCAGTTATTAACACTGGAGTATAAAAATCTTAAGGGAGAATATATTCCAACCCCTAAGAACCAACTCGTAAAAAATCTTTTGATTGATCTAGGTATGACTTCCATTACTGAAAATCAATATTCCTTAGATTTAAATAATTATTCCTCTCTCACACACAATATAAAAATTAAATAATATGTCAACATCCATCGATTCACTAATTCCTATTTTTCAAGAAATATTCGAAAACAATAATTTACAAATTTCAGAAAAAACTTCTGCCTCAGATATTGAAGAATGGGACTCTCTAAATCACATTTATTTAGTAGTTGCAATTGAAAAAAACCTTTCAATAAAATTCACTACCCAAGAAATACAAAGTTGGCAATGTGTGGGTGATATATTACATTCCATCAATACGAAAAAATAATTTGAGTTTTAAAATTGAATCCCAACTGCATCCATATATTAAATAGATTTGGATTTGGACCTAAACTCCAATGGCTAGAAAATGAAAATCACAAGCTGCTTACAGATCAAAATTATCTCATAGATTGGATTCTGCATTCTATACCAGCTCATCAAAACCTTGAGCAACATATAAATCAGTATTCGTCCATTTCCGAATATAAAAAAACGGATCCCTGGAGAAAAAATTGGCCTACATCTGCTACATTATCAGATTACATAGAAACTCTAGTAAACCTAGACAATCCAATCCGAGAAAAATTAACACTTTTTTGGAATCATCACGTACCAATGTCGGTTGGAATCTGGGATTTTGCTCAAAATCTATTGATTGACTCATATAGATCAAATGCTATCTCAAACTACAACGATTTATTGAAATCAGTTTCGGCTTCGCCTTGTGCGATGAAATTTCTTAATGCCTATCATTCCAAAAAAAATGCCCCTAATCAAAATTTTGCAAGAGAATTATTAGAATTATTTACCGTAGGTATCGATAATTTTACCCAAAACGATGTCGAAGAAGTCGCAAGATGTTTTACAGGCAGACGAACAGTAAGTCCTGATAATTTCAAACTGCCTTATCCATATAAAATGTATATCGACACATCAGAGTTCGATGATGGGATTAAAACCATATTTGGTAAATCAGGGAAATTCAGTGGAAACGATGCTATTGATATTCTAATTGAACAGAAAACTACAGCATCAAAATTAGCACTCAATTTTATGCGTTTTTTTGTGTCTGATAATCCAAAGAATGAACATACAGAAGAACTCTCGAAATTTATTTTCTATTGCAAATTCAACACCTTGGAAATAGTGGAATTCGTTTTAAATTCAAAATGGTTTTACTACCCAGAATATATAACCAATAAAGTGAAGACACCCGTAGAATTATGGGTGTCATTCCAAAGAAGTTTAAATATTGCAATTGAAACCTCCAAATCACATAGTTATGCGCTTAAAAATTTTGGACAAACAATATTTCATCCACCCAATGTGGGGGGGTGGCCCTGGGGCAAATCATGGTTAACAGGTAAAAACTTAGAAAATCGCATATTTTTTCTTTCCGCTTTCATCGAAATTAGCCAAGATACATTACCCGTACAGAAAATGGACTTGACAGAAAAGATAATCTATCGCACAACTAAACAGAATTTATTAGGGTATCGTTATGATCATTTAATTTATTTCGATTCATCAAAATTGGAAGAATTATTGCAAATCCATAACATTTCTATTGCTAATTGGCTAATTAGTGAAGGAAAAAATGAAATCGATTTGAAACAATCAATCACCCATCCTTCATATCAATACAATTGAAAAGGCGAAATTTCATAAAAAACACAGCACTGTATTCCGCCTTGGGTGTTTCTTTGCCTCAATGGTTTAGTTCCTGTAATACGGGTAATATTATTCAACCATATTTAGGAAAACAAATTGTAGTTATTCGATTATTAGGCGGCATGGATGGGTTACACGTATTCGCCCCCACTAACAATGAGATTTTACAGAAATATCGACCCAATTTACTTTCGTTATTAACAAAAGGTACTCACATTAAAGAATATTGGTACATTCATCCAAAATTCAACTCGATTATTAAATTGATAGAAAAAGACTGGATAACAATACTGCCCAATGTTGGATATCCCGATTATAATCGATTATCGCATTTCAAAGCTCAAGATTATTGGGAAACAGGATCTGTGGTTTCCGATAAAATTCAACATAGAACTGGCTGGTTGGGTAGATTGGTAGATGAAAACAAGATAAACATCCAACAAAACAAAACACCCATATTAATTGTCGATGGTCAAGAAACTTTATTAGATAAAGGGGCCCATTCAAGCGGTATCTACTACAAACCATTTGACGCTTATGCTAACTTCAACTCCGAAATAGCACAATGGATTAAAGATCATCAATATTTAAAAGAATCAGAATTGGATTTTTTCTTGGAGAATATTTCTAATAATTATCGAGTTTCGCAGTTGTTAAATAATATCACTACAAACAAAACAGACGAGAAAAATATATCAAATAAACTATATATTGCAGCTGATTGTATAGAAAATAATTTACCCTTTGCCGTTTATTGTTTAACCCAAACTGGGTATGATACACATCATAAACAATCAATTCGACTCGAGCCATTAGCTGAAAACTTATTTGATGGATTATTAAATTTCGCAAATAGACTAAGCTTATCAGGAAACTGGGAAAATACAACAGTACTAGTTTACTCCGAGTTTGGCAGAACATTAAAAGAAAACGCCAACGGAGGCACCGATCATGGCACAGCAAACCACGTTTATGTCCTAGGCGGAGATTTAACTAGGTTTAAACAATTGCAAAACTTTAATCTTAATACTATAGATATATCTGGCACCGAATACCTGAAACACCAAATAGATTTCCGTGATATCTATACAGAATTGTTGAAATCTATAATTTAATATTGAACAAATTGCTTACCCCAAATCTCAACAGCTGCGATTTTATTTAACAATTTCCTAGGGGTCTTTTTTAATGCAAATTCCAACCGCTGATGATCCATACCGCAAACCCGTTGCCAAAATCCATCCTTAAAAAATTCAAAATTATACGGCAATGTATCGGATACGTGAGCAGTTACTCCAAAACCAAACTTTTTCTTATACACCAACTCCTTAGGTAAAGTTCTTTCCGCGTAATTTCGAACAATCGCTTTATCCAATAAAAAAGGATGCTTCCAATTATAAAACTTATTGGTCCTGCCAATTTTATGTCGATGTGGTAAGTTAAGCGCAAATTTTACCAAATCCTCATCTAAAAACGGAAAACGCGATTCTATCGAATACATCATTCCCATCCGGTCGTTCCTCCACAACAACGAATGCAAATGCCTATGTATTTGGTTTACAGTAATACCTGCACAACGATAGGCCTCGGTATCTTTTATTAAGAACTCAAATCGCCTCATTACTATTGAATCCCGATATTCCTCTCGATAACCATTCAAATGCCCCTGCAGTACTTGTTTCTGGAAATCCACCGAATTCAAACCCACAAATTCTCCCAATCCCAGTATTTTACCATAGATGGATTGCAAAAACCTTAAAGGAGCTGAAACGATTCGCTCGTATCTGCGAGTTAATAATTTTGGATATCCCAAAAATAACTCATCGGCCCCCTCACCCGTTAACACCGCTTTCACACCCATTTCACTGGCCAATTTTGCAACCCCCGAAAAGGCCACAGAATTAGTAAATAACGATATTGGTCCATCGTAATGCCAGGTACAAGCCGCTACATCGCGAGAAAAATACTCCGGTTGATAGTCATAACTATGTAATGAAACCCCCAACGATTTAGCCAATAACTTGGCAGATTCGTACTCACTAAACTTACCTACCACATTGGCGGTAAACAATTGCATACAGGAAAATTCTCTCGCGGTGAAGGCAACCACAGAACTATCAATTCCCCCACTAACAAAAACCCCCATCGGCGAGTCGGATACCGCCATAGAAGCCACAGACGATTTTAACAAAGCAGCAAACAACTCATCCACTTCATCTTTCGATTTAGTATCCAACAGATAGTAATAATCTTCATCCACCCACTCCTCCAATCCAAACCAACGCTGTTCCTTGACCTCTAACGTTAGCGTATTGACTTCCAAAAAGCAACCTGGCTCTAGTTGACGAATCGATTTAAACGGTGAACTGTGCGGTTGGGTCTCATATACTCCATAATACGATTGAGCAACAAACTGCATGTTGAGCTCATCCATCCCCTTTCCTTTCACCAAAGCCTTTACCTCCGAAGCAAACCAAAATTCTCCTGGCAACTGCTCATAGAACAATGGCTTTATACCCAGTCTATCTCGAACCAAGGAGACTCTTTGTTGTCCGATATCATACCAAGCAAATGCAAACATACCTTTTAACTTGGGTAATGTATCTCGTAAACCCCAAAGTTTGATAGCAAAAAATAAAACTTCGGTATCGGAATTCGACTTAAAATTTAGTCCTGCAAATTCTAATTCTTTTCGAAGATTTTTCCAATTATAAATCTCTCCATTAAAAACCAAAACATGTTGCTCATCAAAATAGGGCTGATTCCCAAATTCACTTAAGTCCAAAAGGCTCAGTCGATTATGTATTAGAGCAATGTCATCTTCTTTCCAAATACCAGTATTATCAGGACCGCGATGGTGTTGAATACTGGCTAAAGCATCAATCTCAGAAATTGTTATTGAATTATTTTGTTTAATAATTCCAGAAATGCCACACATTGGAAGTAAAAAAGACAAAAATATGATTATTTAACTCTTCTAGTGTAGATTTAAATCGGATTAAGTGAAAATGCATTATTTTTAGTAAATATGCCTAGGTCTTCTGAAAGTCACGGGTTGTTTAAAGAAATTTGCAACTATTTGAATTTGTATAACTTCACAATAGGCTTAAAACAAAAACGACCTACCAAAAATTCGGTAGGTCGCAATACTTAATTCAATTAAAACTAATTACGAAAATTATAACATCTTATTTCATCAATAATCCACCAACGTCTTCTAGTCGCTCTTTTGGAATAAATATATAATTCGATTCATCCATTGAATCAAAAATATCAATTGAGTTAAGTAGTTTACATCTCGCCGACTTTTCTTCTATCCTACCTACTGAATAATCATTCGACTTCAAGAGGTCTTCTAATTCCAATTGTCGAGCATATCGTTCCGAATCTCGGTTATTATAATTTGGCAATATCTCGCATAATACAAAAGGTCTACTTAATTTTATCGAATTGATTATCCCTTTAAGTACATCTAACTCAAACCCTTCTACATCAATTTTAATCAATCCAATCTTCAAATTATTTAATATTTCATCACCACTAAAAACAGGTATATTATATTCCAATTTGATTTTTTGTTTTTTCCTAAATCCTTTTATTATTGATGCACCTGATGCGAACTCATTATCTGCATATAATGTTAATATTTCTGCCTGACTACCGAGACCAACAGGTATAATTCGTATATTCTTGATTTTATTTACCTGTACCAATTTGTATAAATACGACACACAAACGGGGTTGGGTTCAAAGCCAATATATGGAATTTGCTTATCCTATAGATCGAACTTTTAACAAGGTTTGACCAATATTCATTCCTATGTCAACAAACTGATAATCATCTTTAATCAGAGGTCGCAATTTGTTATACACCGAGAAAAACCATGCTTCCGCCAATAAGAGGTTTTCAGTTCCCATTTTTGAACCTTTAAATGGTATGTAAAATTTACTTTGATTTATATTAACGGAAACTCTGAAATTTACAAATTCTAAAATTCCAGATTTATCCAATAATCTGATTAAGTAATAATTTCTT
>CAYUNO010000101.1:0-8097 GCA_964446075.1 uncultured Flavobacteriaceae bacterium
CTTAAAATTTTAGTCAATAAAAAAGGGGACTGCTTTTGGCGATCCCCTTCAAGGTTTTCCAAGAAAGTTTTGCAAATATACGAAAAAATTCTAAGAAAGTTACGTTGAATAAATTGACTAAGTTTTAAGCGTTGAAATAGTAATTTACTTAGTACGGTTTTACTTTGGTTATAACCTTACTTATTTAAAAAGTTATTGACCTTTTAAAACGCTTGCCGATAATATTTTTATATCCTTTTCGGGTCTGTCGTTTCTATCGGTCACACTACTTTCTATAAAATCCAATACATGATAACCGGAAACTAGTTTTCCAAATACGGTATACTGATTGTCTAGGTGCGGTGTACCACCCCAGTTCATGTATCTTTTTTTAACGCTTTCTGGGATTTTGCTGAAGAGCGCGTCTAATTTAGGCTGACACAACACTTGCACTTCTTGCTGTAATTGATCAAGGGCTTGTTGATTCCCTGTTTGAGCATAATACTCGCCACGTTTATTATATTCTCTATTTGCCGGATTGGCGATGAAATCTTGGAACACTGAATTACCTAGAGCTAATCGCAAATCAGATTCGGTGTATTTGGTGCCTGAAACGATAAAAAACTGCGATCCACTGCTTCGTTTCATGGGGTTTACTTGGTCTGCTTGTCTAGCGGCTGATAGCGCTCCACGAAAATGATATAGTGTGTCTTTAATTTCCGAAGGCAATGTATACCCTGGGTCTCCGTCTCCTAACATTGCGCCAGCGCGAGCAAGTTTTGACTTTGGGTCACCGGTTTGTATCATAAAGTTTTTGATTACTCTATGAAATAAAACACCGTCATAGAACTTTGAATTAACTAGTTTAACAAAATTATCGTGATGTTCTTTTTGCGCGGGATTTAAGGCAACCACCATTTTTCCCACTGTTGTGTTAATCTCCACGCGCGTCCAATTGGCAGGAGCGGTTGAATCACTGTAGTCGGTGCCATCACTTGACTGTACTACTGTTTTATTTGAATCTCCTGAGAAACTATCCATTAAATTAACGGAGTTTTTATTTCCGCAGCCAAGATTAAAAGCGGTTGACCATGATAAAATTCCCGCAATGATGATTGTTTGTTTTAGTTTCATGATGATTTATTGGATTCGAAAATACGATTAAAAGGTTAGTATCTCTTCGGCTTCAAAATATTCAATTATGTGTTGTCTCAACAAATTCTCCTGTTCCAAATACGCTAAGTTAGGAAGCGGTTTGGTGTTTTCCCAAACGGGCCAACCTTTTTGATTAAATCCCAATTGGGTATAATAACCGGAGTAACTTAGGACTTTGCAATTTGCAATGTGCATTAAGTGGACTTTTTCTTCTTTTGTGAAATTTTTATCGGGCAAGACCCCAAGTTCACGAATACCAATTAAGAAAAGTATTGCATTTAAATCGGGCTTCTTTTGAAAATTCTCTTCAACAAATGCTAAGATTTTTAGCCACTTTTCTTTTATTTCTTGTTGTAATGTGGGAGGAACTTTATCTTCAAAAATACTGGACATACTTTGGGTTTATTAAGGATTTCAATTAAGTTGCAACCGTTATAAAGTTGCTTTGGTCTGCGAAGTTCGTTAAATCCCAGCAATTCTATCGTTAATTTTGTACATATGTCTGCGGGCAGAAATTTCATAAATCAGTTATTTGATCGGGCTAAGAATGTATCGGATGTGTTTACAGTTAAACATGTTCGAGCGGTAAAATGGCAGGAGAGAACCCTGCGAAAAATGTTATTTAAAGCACGTAATACTGCATTTGGCAGGGAGTTCGGCTTTGAAGATTTGTTGTTAGAATCCAATCCTATGGCTGCATTTAGGGCAAAGGTGCCTATTGTGAATTATGAAGGAATGCGACCTTGGTGGCAACGACAATATCAGGGAGAATCAGACATTACATGGCCTGGTAGTCCAAAATATTTTGCATTAAGTAGCGGCACAACGGCAGGAAGTAGTAAATACATCCCTGTAGGTGACGATCAATTGAAGGCAATAAAAAAAGCAGGGTTGAGGCAGTTGTTTGGAATTGCAAAAACCGATATTCCCAAGGATTTTTTCACCAAACATTATTTAATGATTGGAGGAAGCACCGATTTGCAATACAATGGCTTTAATTACAGTGGTGATTTAAGTGGTATTACCATGGATAATGTGCCTTTTTGGATGGATCGATTCACCAAACCAACGGATGAAATAAAACGAGAAAAGGACTGGCATAGTAAAATTGAAATCATGGTAAAAGAAGCGCCAAATTGGGATGTTTCCATGATTGCTGGTGGACCTGCTTGGGTAAAAATGTTATTGGAAAAAGTCATTGCGCATTATGGATTAAACAACATTCATGAGATTTGGCCTCATTTTAGCGTTTATTCTTGGGGAGCTGTTTCCTTATCGCCCTACAAAGATCAAATTGATTCCATGTTGGGTAAGCCAATAATGTATTTTGAGACCTATTTAGCGAGCGAAGGATTTATTGCTTATCAAAATCGATTGGATGCGGATGGAATGACCCTAGCACTCAGAAATATGATGTTTTTTGAGTTTATTCCTTTTGATGAGAAGCATTTTACTGAAACGGGAGAACCGTTGGATCCGCACTTTGCTTTAGGAATTGCCGATGTGGAAGAAGGTAAAGATTATGCCATTGTGATTACCACTTGTGGCGGTGCTTGGCGATATTTAATTGGCGATACCGTTCGTTTTGTAAACTTAGATGCTTGTGAAATTAAAATTACAGGAAGAACCAAGCAGTTTTTAAGTATTTGCGGTGAGCATTTAAGCGTTGATAATATGAATGAGGGTGTGCTTACTACAGCGCACAATTTTGGTTTTCATTGTCCGGAGTTTACTGTAAAAGGCTATAAAAGTGCTGCAGGTGTTATGAGTCATCGATGGTTTTTAAGTTGCGATAATGATGAATTATTAAGTAAACATTCTGAGGTTGCTGCAGCTTTGGATGCTAAGCTTTCGGAGTTAAACGACGATTATGCTACAGAGCGAAAACACGTGTTAACCAATATGCAATTGCATTTATTCCCCGAATCGGTATTCTATGATTTTATGGATCGAAGAGGAAAGTTGGGTGGACAGGCAAAGTTTCCACGTGTTATGCCGGATACAATGTTTTCAGAGTGGATACAATTTTTGGATGAAACCCAGCCAGGTTGGGGACGAATGGATTGATTTTAAATATGGATTCTATTGATTTAAATAGAGAAACGGAAGCATCGTCCAATCATCGAGCTTTAGAGAGTTTAGATTTTTTGGATCTTGTAACGGGCATCAATCAGGAAGATGCTGTTTTGCATGAACGAGTTGCTGACGAATTATTCGTGATAAAGAATTTGTGTGAGTCTGTTTATCAGAGAATGAAGAACGGTGGTAGATTGTTTTATTTGGGTGCAGGTACTAGCGGTCGGTTGGGTATTGTAGATGCTAGCGAATGTCCACCTACTTACGGCGTAGATTTTGATCGTGTTATTGGAATTATTGCTGGCGGGGACGGTGCAATACGAAAAGCCGTGGAATTCGCTGAAGACAGTTGGGAACAGGGGTGGAAAGATTTAGAGGAGTATGATTGTTGTGAAAAGGATGCGGTAATTGGCATTGCGGCAAGTGGAAGAACGCCCTATGTATTAGGTGCATTAAAAGCGTGTAAAGAACGAGGCATATTCACCGGCGGTGTTGCCTGTAATAAAAATACTGAATTAGGTAACTTGGCCGATGTGTGTGTGGAAGTGGCTACGGGTCCAGAATTTGTTACCGGAAGCACTCGTATGAAGGCGGGGACTGCCACGAAAATGGTATTGAACATGATTACCACATCCGTTATGATTAAGTTGGGTCATGTAAAGGGCAATAAAATGGTAGACATGCAACTTACCAATTTGAAATTGATTGAACGAGGCACGCGGATGGTAATGGATGAAACCGGGTTAGACTACGATTCTGCCAAACAATTACTACTTGAAAAAGGATCTGTGCGTAAGGCTGTAGACGCTCATCAATGAAACATTGAGAGTTATCCGTGATTCCTTCCCTTTGATTGCTTTACAAATTCTAACCTTTTTTAGGGATTATTAGGCAAGAATTTCCCAAGTTTTATCAGCTAGTAATCTAACAGTATGTAGCCACGATTGGAATGGGATTTTGTTTCCCCATTCGTGAGGGCCTACCATAGAAAGTACCTGAGTACCATCTTCTTTTTGGTACAAATGATAAATGCCGTTAATAACAGGTTCAAAATTGATATCGGCTTTGTAAATATTATGCGATATTTCCAACCGTTCTTCTATGGCTTTGGCTTGTTTAATCAGCAGTTCGGCCTGTTTTCTGAGCATCAAAATTTGCTGTTCAGCTTGATGCTGCATGGATTCATGCGCATTGGCCTTGAGTAAACGTTTGTCAACAGGTTCAATTTTGGGTGATGTAACCGTTAGTGCATAAGGTGCGGCATGCAATTCTCCTTGGTAAATAGCTTCACGGAGATAACGCGGTCTGCTGTCTATAGCTTCGATTGCACCGTTCTCTGGTAAGCTATCATTAGAATTCAATGCAGAATCATCTGTTTTGTTTTCTTCGTGGGAAAGCGGGGAATCGTTGTTGTTTTCAAACAGCATGTAGAATGATTAACAATGCTTATTCAATTTCGTTTAATTTACCCAATTATTTTTTAATAAGAGTTCGGCAATTTGAATAGCATTGGTGGCGGCACCTTTTCTCAGATTATCAGATACCACCCACAAATTTAATGTGTTTGGCATGGAATCGTCTTTTCTTAATCGACCTACAAAAACATCGTCTTTATCGTGGGCCGAAATTGGCATTGGATAGATATTATTGTTGGGTTCATCTTGCAAGGTTACGCCGGGAGCCTGAAGAAGTATATTCTTGATTTGTTCTATGGTGAAATCCTTATTGAAAGAGGCATTTATACTCTCTGAGTGTCCGCCCACTGTGGGAATACGGACGGTTGTAGCGGTGATGCCTGTATCGGTTAGATCCATGATTTTTTTGGTTTCTAACATCATTTTCATCTCCTCCTTGGTGTATCCATTTTCTAAAAATACATCAATATGAGGTAATACGTTTAAATCGATAGGATGCGGATAAACCGTTGGGCCATCAACTCCTTTTCTTTCGTTGAATAATTGTGTTACTGCTTTCTGACCGGTACCTGTAACACTTTGGTAAGTGCTTACCACAATTCGTTTTAATCCCAATTGATCGTGCAGGGGTTTCAATGCTACCACCATTTGTATGGTAGATCAATTGGGGTTGGCAATGATAAATTTATCTTTTTGCAGATGGTGAGGATTGACTTCTGGAACAACCAAGGGGATATTGGTTTCCATTCTCCAAGCCGAAGAATTGTCTACAACGTAAGTTCCGTTTTCGGCAAATTTTGGAGCCCATTCTTTGCTTACTGTGCCGCCTGCGGAGAAAATGGCAATGGCAGGTTTTTTATCTACGGCTTCGGCCATTGAAATAATGGGGATTGCCTGATTTTTAAAATGGATTGTTTTACCAATACTGGATTCTGATGCTACAGGCAGCAACTCAGTAACCGGGAAGTTTCTTTCTTCCAATAACTCCAACATTTTAGTGCCTACTAGTCCAGTAGCACCAACAACGGCAATTTTCATGTTTTTTATTTTTGTGAATCTTTGCTTACGGAATCTTGTGCCATTAAGGCTTCGAAATCCGCTGCATGAGAGGTGCTGTCTGTAGAGTCTTGAGCTCCTTTTTCTTCTTCTGTGAAAGCCCCTTCGGGTTTGGAAGAGCAGGATTGTTGACACACACTAAAAGCAATGATTGCAGCAATACTGAGTACGGTTAAATAGATTTTTTTCATGGTTAAAATATATCTAAGGCTTCAAATAATTCTGTGGTTTGTTCAAAGTTTTTTTCTCCGAGAGTTGTTTCAGGTTCGCAGTTTATACTGATTAATTCGGGTGACAGCGAAGCGATGATTGATGCATTGGATTGAAAATCGGAGATGTTGACTATGAGGTTGGGGGTCCTTAATATGTCCTCAGTAAATTGATCTAAGGATTTGGGGAGGAAATGCAAGTATACAGAAGGTATTTCTTTGAAATTATCGGCATTTAATTGATTTATATCGGGGCTGTTTACAATCCATTCGTAATTTTTAGCGTTTGGAATATTCTCAATCCAAAAGGGGAACGACTCTGCTTTGCATTCCAGCGTATTTACAGGCAGAATGGTACACCAACTAATGGCAGTTTCCAGTAATTCTATATCCGTTAATTCAATGGCTAATTTAGGTCCGGCACACCATCCAATGATCTCTTGAACCTTACTTATGGGCAATTGATTAAGTGTAAAACCAACCCATTCCGATAATGCAGATGAAGCGTAACGGGCATCGTTTAGGTCTTGTATTTGGTTGAATTTGATTTTCATTGGCTAAAAAAAAGGGCTGCGATTGCAGCCCTTTCAATGTTATACTAACAATTTAACGGGCTCTTCGAGATAGTCTTTTAACGTTTTCAGGAATTGTGCTCCAGTGGCACCATCCACTACGCGGTGGTCACAGCTTAGGGTCACCTTCATCACCTTTACGGGTTTAATTTCGCCGTTTACAACGCCTACAGTTTCTTTCACACCACCAACGGCTAATATGCAAGCATCTGGGGGATTGATAATTGCAGTAAATTCATCAATTCCAAACATTCCCAAATTGCTTATTGTGAAAGTATTTCCGGCCCAATCTTGGGGTTGTAATTTCTTTTCTTTTGCTTTCTTACCATACTCTTTTACCTCGGTAGAGATTTGAGATAATGATTTTTGATCGGCAAAACGAACAACCGGTACAAGCAAGCCATCTTCTACTGCCATTGCTACTCCTATGTGGATGTGATGATTGTATCGGATTTTACTACCTAACCAGCTTGAATTGATGTTTGGATTTTTGCGTAACGATGCTGCGGTAGCTTTTACCACTAAATCGTTCATAGAAATCTTTACATCAGAAATAGCATTCATCTGCTCTCGTGCGGCAGAGGCCTTATCCATATTTATTTCTACAGTTAAGTAGAAGTGAGGTGCAGTAAATTTAGATTCCGCTAAACGAGAAGCGATTGTTTTTCTCATTTGAGAAACATTCACTTCGTGGAAGCTTTCTACACCGGAAACAGGGGCAGAAATAGGGGTTGATGCAGATGCGGCAGGGCTATAGTTTTCGATATCCTTTTTAACTATTCTACCATTTTCACCTGTACCCGCAATGTCTTGAATGTTAATGCCCTTTTCCTCGGCTAATTTTTTCGCCAATGGCGAAGCTTTAAGTCGGTCTGAATTGGATGAATTATTTGAAGCTGCTGGAGCGGTTGACGCTGCAATGCTTGGAGTTACAGTTGGTGCAGAACTTGCAAGAGCATCTGCAGTAGTAGTTTCGGTAACTTTATTTTCTGTTGCTGCAGGTGCATTGTTGCCACTTAGCAACGATTGGAAGTCTTCGCCAGCTGCGCCAACAATTGCAATAATGCTATCTACTGGAGTTGCATCGCCTTCGGAAACAGCCAAATGAAGGATGGTGCCTTTGGCATATACCTCCATGTCCATGGTGGCTTTGTCTGTTTCTACCTCGGCGAGAATATCCCCGCTTTTAACGCTGTCTCCAACTTTATAATTCCACTTAACAATGACACCTTCTGTCATGGTGTCGCTCATCTTGGGTAATCGTACAATTTCAGCCATGATTAATGAGGGTACAAACTTACGAGTTTTTTTGTTTGGAAGGGATGTATGTTTTTTGAAAAAAAAGGTGAAAATATAAGGTTTGAATGGAATCTATAATATTGAACTACTGAATGTTGATTTTTTGCATTTGTAAAGGAGATGAATGCATGTTAATATTGAATATTGTATTTTATGCAGCATCAGCCTTTTGTTTACGAGGATTTTTTGAAATATGTTTTGAAGAATGGTACCCACAAAACGGATAGAACAGGAACCGGTACGATAAGTGTTTTTGGGGGGCAGTTGCGATTTGATCTTCAGCAGGGCTTTCCACTAATTACTAGTAAAAAGGTTCATTTAAAGAGCATTATTCAC
>CAYUNO010000102.1:0-8096 GCA_964446075.1 uncultured Flavobacteriaceae bacterium
ATGTTCTTCCGTAGATTCCTTGATTTAGTGGAGTTACCGTGTTTCTTTGGGCGGCCGGGGTAGGTTTTCTGTAATAGGTTTTTTTCTTTTTTTTAGGAGGCGCGGTATTAAGAATTATGCCTACATGGTTAATTGAGTAACAGAAAGCACGAGGGTTAACTAGCGTATGCAATTCGTTAATTGAACCTTGGGGTCCGTAAAAAGAGGACCAACCGAAACACCCGTCAACGAACATCAACGCGTTAAATAGCAATAGTATTTTGTGAAGATAAAAGTTCTGTTGCCTGTTCACGGTCTCTGATCAGTTGATTTTTCAATGCTTCAAGCGAATCGAAGCGTTCAATTTTTCGCAAAAATTGTACCAAACCGAGGGTGATAGTTTGATTATACAAGTCTTGATTAAATCCCAAGATATGTGCCTCAACTTTGGTATCAATTCCATTAACAGTGGGTTGGGGTCCGATATTGCAAATCATGGGTAATGGTTGGTCTTGAATCCATGCAAATCCGCAATATACACCATGAGCTGGGATGAGTTTGTAGGGGTCGTCAATGGCAATGTTAGCCGTTGGGAAACCAATTTGTCGACCCAATTGTTTCCCTTTTTCTACCATACCTGTAAGTAGGTATGTGCTTCCAAGTAATTGATTTGCTTCAGAAATATTGCCTTCGATTAACGCTCTTCGAATTCTACTGCTGCTAACGGCTATTTCTTCAATTAGGTTTGCTTCAATTTCCAGAACTTTAAATCCATAGGATAAACCCAATTGGGTTAATTCTTCAAATCCTCCGGTTCTATTATGTCCAAATCGGTGATCGTAGCCCACCACCATCGTGGAAACGCCTAAGCCATTTACCAAAATATCTTGGACAAATGCTGCCGGTGATTTTCTGCTAATTTCTTCGGTAAAAGGCAAAACCAGAACGTAATCGATGCCCAATGCAAATACGGCTTTGGCTTTTTCTTCAATGGATTGCAATGTTCTAAGCGACTGATCGTTGGGGTTAATTACCAATCGCGGGTGCGGATGAAAAGTAAGCAATAGGCTTTTTTTCTGTTGCAACTTTGCGGTTGCAACCACTTGTTTTAATACTGTTTGATGTCCGCAATGCACTCCATCAAAGGTGCCTTGGGTAATCACAAGGCCATCATGACGGGGTACTTCGTTGAGATTGTAAAACAGGTTTTGCAACATTTTGCTGCAAATTTCGTTTAAATTTTGCGGTTAATCTGCTTGCTCACGTTAATTTTGTTGAAAATGCTTAGGCTAACGATAGTTGGATTTTTATTTGGTATCTCTGGAGCAATGCACGCTCAAATCGGAGGTAATGGTGTTTTTTCTATCCTCAGAACGCCTATGCACGCTCGAGCCTTGGCTTGGGGTGGGTACATGAGTTCCCAACATTCTCCAGACCCCATGCAAGCAAGCTCAAACCCAGCACTGTTGCGAAGCGGACATCATACGAATTCCGCTTTTTCCGCAGGATCGTTGTTGCCAACTATTCGCACAGCAAATGCATTGTTTGTTTGGCATACCGGTCATGCTATAGCGAACGATTCGGTTCGTGAATCAAAACCAACCATAGCATTGTCTGCTCAGTATATCGATTACGGTTCTATGTTGTCTTTTGATGACGGCGGAAATAGCCTTCCCGGCATATCGGCCAACGAAACCAATATTTCCCTAATTGCAGCGAAACCCTTAAATAAGAATTGGTATGTAGGAGCCCAAGCGGGGATGGTTTATTCCATATTAGGTCCCTATGTTTCTAATGGTATACACCTAACATTGGGTGCTACTTATGTAAATAAAGATTCTACCATCACAACTTCTTTGCTAGCGCGAAATTTGGGAATGCAGTTAATTACCTACCGGAACGCACCCCGCGAAAGTCTTGGATCTAATCTTGAATATTCTATATGCTTTACCCCTAAACATATGCCGTTCCGCTTTCATATTACCGCGCACAATTTGCAACGATGGGATCTTACCTACAATCAATTTACCGGAAGTACAGGCCAGGTGGATCTTAGCGGTAATCCCGTGGTTGTGGAAGAAGCGGGATTTGGAGAGAAGTTGGCCCGACATATAGCCGTGGGAATGGAAATGGCAATGGGTAAGAATTTGTCGTTCTTGTTTGGATACAACGATCAACGACGTAAAGAAATGAATAACAATTATTTCCGTGGCACAGCTGGTTTTGGATGGGGATTGAAATTTAAATTCTTGCGATGCGATGTTACCTATTCATCTGCATCCTATTTTCCTGGATACAACTCCAATGTGTTTACCGTTATATTGAATACAAATCGGTTTGTTAGAAAATAAGTTGGTGAAGATAAACATTGCAATTGACGGCTACAGTAGCTGCGGAAAAGGAACAATAGCGAAATCGCTGGCCCAATTATTGGGTTATCGTTTTATCGATACCGGTGCTATGTACCGAAGTGTAACCTTGTATTTTATTGAAAATGAGGTGGATATTTCCTCCGTCGATTCGGTGGAAGAAGCCCTAAATCGCATTACAATTGATTTTTCCATTACAGCCGAAGGATTGCAAGAAGTTTTGTTGAACGGTGTTTCTGTAGAAAAAGAAATTAGAGAAATGCGCGTTGCCGATCGAGTTAGCGAAGTAGCGGCATTGTCGCCCGTGAGAAAAAAATTAGTGGCTATGCAGCAGCAAATTGGAGCCAATAAAGGAGTGGTAATGGATGGTAGAGATATTGGAACTGTGGTATTTCCGGATGCAGAATTAAAGATTTTTATGACGGCTAGACCTGAAATAAGAGCTAATCGCCGATGGAAAGAATTAGTAGCAAAAGGGGATAGTGTATCAGAAGCTGAGGTACTGGCTAATTTAAGTCACAGAGATGCTATTGATTCTTCTCGGCAAGATTCACCATTAACTCTTACCAAAGATTACCGAGTTTTGGATAATTCCGATTTAGACAGGGAACAGCAGTTAGAATTGGCCATGTCGTGGGTTGAAGAAGTACTTGAGCGTTCTCGATAATAAAACGGGAGACCTGATTTTGTTTAAAATTTCTTAGTTTGACGGCTACGTTTTGGTGAACATTCCGTTGATATCTTCGTTTGATTGGGCGAAATTTGGATTGTTTTTTTGTAACCATATATGAGGCAGAAAATTGTAGCAGGAAATTGGAAAATGCATAAGTCCCTGGAAGAAAGCCAGGCGTTGATTACAGAAATTAGAGGTTTGGTGCGTGATGAATACCGTGGTCAAGGCAAGGTGGTTCTGGCTCCTACATTCTTGGCGCTGCCTTCTGCCGTTCGATTGGTGGAAGGAACAGAAATTTCAATAAGTGCTCAAAATGCACATTATGAAGATCAAGGTGCTTTTACCGGAGAAATATCCGTGCCTATGCTAAAATCGGTTGGTGTAGAATATGCAATAATTGGCCACAGCGAACGTCGTCAATATTTTGGTGAGACCAACGCAATGTTAGCAGCCAAGGCAAAATCAGTTATTCGCCATGGTTTAAAAGTGATGTTTTGTGTAGGGGAGACGTTGGAGCAACGAGAAAGCAAACAGTATTTTAGAGTAATTGAAGAGCAAGTGGCCCAAGGCCTGTTTGGATTGGATAGAAAAGAATTTGCTCAGGTAGTAATTGCATACGAACCGGTTTGGGCTATTGGTACGGGTTTAACAGCTTCTCCAGAGCAAGCACAAGAGATTCATGCTTACATACGTAAACTTCTTGCTGCTCAATACACCGAAGAGATTGCTGATCAGACTTCTATATTGTATGGAGGCAGTGTAAAGCCAGAAAATGCTACTTCTATTTTTATGCAACCCGATATTGACGGCGGTTTAATTGGAGGTGCTGCCTTGAAAGCACGCGATTTTATCGATATTGTAAAGGCGATGCGCTAATATTTTCAATATTTGATGCACTTGGTGCGTTATTTGTTGAAGGCTTTGAAATTTCTATGAGGAAAGGTTTTATACTTACTATATTATTGGGTTTTACGTTCCGGCTTTTTGCTCAGAGCGGTCAGTTTAGTCCAGTACCTGCACAATTTATTGTTGAGTTTGAGTCGTTTATTAAAAAAGCAAACGATAAAAATCTTAACCGAAACTTTGGGATTTTTAAAGAAAATTGGGAGTTAGGTAAGTTTTCTCCCAGTCAGCAGAAATTTATCGTAGATATTTCTAATCAAATGCTGTTGGAAAAAATGAGTGTTCAGCCGCATTTTGAATTGTTCATTACTACGGTTGCTGCGTTTTTGGAGAATAAAATGCCCGACAAAGTACTGGTCCAATGGCAGAAAATAACCCAGTCGCTAATTGGAGACCAAAACAAAGAATACCTTGATTTTCTTCAAACTACTGCGGTGTTGTTTTCTAAGAAAATTCTGTATCAAGGTGGTTCTTCGATATACAGCGTAGATACCTTGGATTTCGATATGTCCTACAAGGGAGAAATTGTTTTTACGTTCAACAATGTGACATTAACCTGCAAGGGTGTAACCGATAAGATGGAGGTGAAGGCAACCTCAGGGACCTATTATCCTGCGAAAAAAATGTGGAAGGGGACCTCCGGAAAAGCAGGTTTTGAAAGGGTTTTAGGGAATGAAACCGCTTGGGTGAGTTTTGGGAAATATCAAATTGCAATTGACCAAAACTCGTACAATGTAGATACGGTATTTTTAAATTATCCTCGATTTTTTAAGGAACCCATCGTGGGTCGATTTAAGGATAAACTTAGCACAGATCCAGATTCAAATCGGGTGAAGAATTCGGGTTTCCCGGTATTCAACTCATTCAATAACAACTTGAATATTCGCGGAATAGTTGGTGATGAGAGTTTCTTTGTGGGTGGTTTTTCTATGCAAGGTAAATCCATTACAACGGCAACTGCGGACGGTAGACCTTCAAATATCGATGTGTTTTACAAAGGTAAAAAACAAGTAACACTGCGCAGTCCATCGTTTAAAATTGTAGATGGGTTGGCTGGTTCTTTGAATTGCGAATTCTTCGTGTATTTGGACAGTGGAAACTTGATTTATCATCCGAATGTGAAAACCAGTTTTTATTTCGATAAAAATTTATTGTTAATTGAGCGTGGGGAACAAGGACTGATGCGAGTTCCTTTCCGCGATGATTATCACAAAATTACTTTCGATGTACAACAGATTCGGTGGAAAGTGAAAGAGCCATTCATGGATTTGGATAACATCAACAACGATCAGGAAGCGCGGTTTGCATCCGATGAGTTTTTCAAAGACATTTTGTATTTGAGAATGCAAGGGATGTTGGCGTCCAATCCAATCGAAAATATTTACGCATATTATAACCGAATGCCACCAGATCCAGTGGCTGATAAATTACAGAAGGATATCAAAAAGTTGATGACCAGTAAAAATCCAGCCGATAAGGTATTGATGGATCAGAAAATAAAAGAATTGGGAGAACGAAAAAAAGCACAGCGTGCGAGTTTTAAGTCTTCGGAACGCATTAAATTTAATATTAATGATTATGCACAGTTTATAGGGTCGCAAAAAGAATATTTGATAACCCCATTTATTGAATTGCACGATCAAGGATATATTGTTTACGATCAAGCTCAAGACAGTGCTACAATTTTACCCAAATTGTGGCGACACGTGCAAGCACACCAAAAAACACGGGATTACGACGTGATCCGATTGGCTTCAGTAATTGGCGATAAACCCAATGGTACATTAAATTTATTAAGTTACGAACTTGAATTAGAAGGAGTGAATCGTTTCTTTTTCTCCGATTCACAAAACGTAATTGTGGCACCTACCGATCGAAAGGTTACTATGCTAAAAAACCGGAATATCCGATTTGGAGGTCAGGTAAGAGCAGGTAGATTCGACTTTTTCGGAAAGAAATTTAGTTTTGATTACAGCCAGTTTAAAATTCAATTTACGAATGTAGATTCCATTCAAATGTATTTCCCTGATAGTACAGGAAGAAGATTGGTAAAGATTAAATCGGTAATTAGAAACACATCGGGTACTTTGTACATTGATAAACCCAATAATAAATCGGGGATTAAGGACTACCCCGAGTATCCGATATTCGTTTCGGACAAGGGCTCAGAGGTGTTGTACGACAAATCGCATATTCACGGCGGTGCCTACACGGCTGATAAATTCAAGTTTGTTATGGATCCCTTCACAATAGATAGTTTAGATAACTTTACTATTGCGGGTTTGCGATTTGATGGGAATTTCATTTCTGCTGGTATTTTTCCTGAGTTTCGACACCACGTGTACATTCAGAAAGATTATTCTCTTGGATTTATAAAGCCCACACCTCCCGGTGGATATCCTATGTATCGCGGGAAGGCTACAGGTAACATGACGATGAATTTGAGCGAGGAAGGTTTTTACGGTGAATCCGGCGATATCGCATATCAAGGGGGTAAGAGTACCTTTTCTAGGGTTTTGCTGTTACCCAACCAGACGAAGGGGGTGCTAAATACCTACGATCTACTGGAGAGTCCTAAATATCCAGAGATTCATGGGGTGAATGTGGCTTTAGATTGGCGTCCTTACGAAGATAAATACACGGTTAGTAGTGGTAAAAAACCGATCGATATTTTCAAGCAAGGCTACGATTTTACGGGTAGTTTAACGCAATCTCCACTGAATATTAAAGGGGATGGTATGCTTGCTTGGGATTTGGCACAATTCTCCTCTAAAGAAATGGTATTTGCTCCGCAAAAAGCAATGGCCCAAGTGGCGAGTTTGAAGATTTTTGCCGCGGATTCTGCGAAAGTGGCGTTTAATACTACCAATATTAACGGTACCATGGATTTCTCAAAAAGGGTAGGTACGTTCACTACCAATAATGCGGACCAGATGACTCAATTTGCGTACAATAATTTCCAAACCAATCTCAGCGATTATCGTTGGGATATGGATAAGAAAGTTATTACAGCAAAGGTTGGTCCTACGTTGGGAAGCGAGCCACCCATGTTTGTGAGTACAAATCCGATACAAGAGGGCTTGAGTTTTGAAGCCAAACGCGCAGATTACAGCTTGGTAGATTACACATTAAAGGTGCAGCAAATTCCGTACATAGATTTAGCAGATTCTCGTTTGTTTTTGAAAGATGGTAAGTTAACAATCCGAGAAAATGCAAATATCGATATTGTAGATAGTGCTAAAATCATTGCGAATGTGGACGATAAGTACCACGAAATTTATAAAACCCGATTAAAGATCTATGGCTTGAATAAGGTGCGCGGTAGCGGATATTATCAGTACGTGAATTTGAAAGGAGTAAGACAAGAGTTTTTCTTAGACAGCGTAATAGTAAATCGAGAAAAACACATTGAGGGAATCGGTAAAATTGCCGAGGAACAAGGGTTTACGTTGGATACAAAAATTGGGTATAAGGGCTTTGGGCAAATTGAAAGTACGGAGCCGTTAATCCGATTTACAGGGTATGTGAAACCGTTACATACCTTTAAAAATATTTTGCCATCGGCTTGGATTCGATTCGATGGGCGAGTGGATCCCAAAGATGTGGTAATTCCAATGAATGATCCGCGTGATTACGACAATAAAAAGCAATACGTAGGTCTTTTTGTGGCCAACGATTCCAGTCACGTATATCCCTTGATGTATTCTTGGAAGCGGAGATACTCAGACGATGATTGTACCAATGATACGGGTATTTTGTATTACGATCACACTACCGAGAGTTTCATGGCGGGAAATGCAGCGCGTTTGCGCGGCGGATCGTTAAAAGGTAGCTATATTCAATTTTGTGAGAAAGACCATTCCATTCATGCCGAAGGACCTTTGGATTTTGGTCTGGAATCGCCCAATATTCAATTTAAAAATGCTGGTACCGCCGATTTAGCGGTGAAAGATTCAGCCTTTTCTTTCAACATGGCAATGATGTTGAATTTCCCGTTGCCCGATGAATATGTTAAGCGAATGACCAAGGTGATTTCAGAAAGTGCTTCTGCCTCGGTAAGCGTAAATAACAACTTCTTTAGAGAGGCTCTGGGCGAGATGATGGAAAGCGATAAATCCTACAAAAGTGCGTTGGAGTCCTTAATGAAAGATGGTCAATTACGTGGAAAAGAT
>CAYUNO010000103.1:0-7923 GCA_964446075.1 uncultured Flavobacteriaceae bacterium
ATTTAATATCTAAATCTAAATAAGGTAGGATCAATTTGTCTTTGATGAAATGCCAAATAATGCGGGTCATTTCGTCGCCATCCAGTTCAACTACTGGGTTTGCTACTTTAATTTTGGTATGGCTCATAGTAATTAATTACAAATATAGGTTCTGTGAAATTAGGATATGGAAAAAGTCAATTCCTTTTGGTTAACATTAAGGGAATTTGGGGAATTGTTGGAAGTCTGGCTGGCGTTTTTCGAGGAAAGCTTTTTTGCCTTCCTGAGCTTCTTCGGTGAGGTAATACAGCAAGGTGGCATCTCCGGCTAATTCCATCAAGCCGTGCTGGCCGTCTAATTCTGCATTAAAGGCACGTTTAAGCATTCTGATTGCCATAGGTGAACGTTGTAAAATGGTATTGCACCAGTCTACTGTTTCATCCTCTAACATTTCTAGTGGGACAACTTTGTTTACCAATCCCATTTTCTCGCATTCGTCTGCGGTGTATTGTCTACAAAGGAACCAAATTTCTCTTGCCTTTTTCTGTCCAACATGTCTCGCTAAGTAAGACGAACCAAATCCGCCGTCAAATGAACCCACTTTCGGGCCGGTTTGCCCAAATTTTGCGTGATCTGCAGCCAAAGTTAAGTCACACACCACATGCAGTACATGTCCGCCTCCAATTGCATAACCATTTACCATCGCAATTACCGGTTTCGGTAGGGAACGTATTTTTTTATGCAAGTCCAAGACATTTAATCGAGGAACTCCATTGTCATCTACATACCCACCAATACCTTTTACATTTTGATCTCCACCACTGCAAAACGCTTTATCTCCAATACCTGTAAGGATTACAACGCCAATGTCTTGTCTTTCTCTGCAAATATCAAAGGCATCCAACATATCCATTACCGTTTGAGGACGGAATGCGTTGTAAACTTCGGGTCGGTTGATGGTTACCTTAGCAATGGCACCGTGTTGTTCGAATAAAATATCCGAATAGGATTTAATGGAATTCCAAACTCTTGCACTCATAGGAAATTGCGTTGCAAAGATAAGCAACAATTTCCGCGTAATTCAGGAATTTGGAAGCGATTAACTCAAGTTTAAACTTAATCCAAGGGTTAGTAAACGCATTGGGTAAGCCTCGTTTGCTCTGAATATACTGCTAGTAGAATAACTCATATATAATCCTACGTCTCCATATTCCATCTGTACTGTTGGCATCAGCATAAAATCATTGAGATTGAAATCATCCACTACCTTATTTTTAGATTTATCTTTAAATCTTGTGCGGAAGCTTGAATATACCAAGTAATTAGCAGTAAATCCTGCGCGAATTGTAAGATTTGAATTGTCTATATTGCTAGTAAAACCTATCGCTATTGGAACCCCAATATAGTGGGTTGATAATTGACTTTCAATTTGCTCGGGGTTTGGATCCACGGTGGGGTCAAGTGATTGATTGGTAAAAACCGGTTTATTCGGTAAAATAACGGTGGTAGGGTCTTGGAATCGGAAATCGTAATTGTCGTATCTAAAACCGCTAAAAAATCTAATTTTCCCTTTAATTAGGTTATATCCCCAAGATGATTCAACTCCCATGTGATCGCTTCCAAGTCGTTTAAGTTGTGGCATTGCATCGGCTTGAACCGGCAGCAATGTTGTATTGTTAAAGGCATTGAATGAAGGACCGGGTTCATTCATTTGATAGGCGTTGTTTAATCCATAGTAGAATCTAAGTCCGTGAATTACAGATTGTGGTCTATTGAGTCTGCGTTTAATTGTGTAAACACCCGGAGTTAGTTCAACATTGTTAGGTAGCAGGATTTTATAGTTTTGTTCTGTTTCAATTACTTTGTTAGGGGATTGGTTTTCTGAAGATTTTTCTGCTGGCGGAGTTGTTTTTTCGGTTATACTTTAATTCTCATTGGATTGTGGTTTGGAATTTTTCACAATTTGCTTCACTTCTTTATTTTGCAATGCTTCGTCCATGATTTTCACCACCTCTTTTACCAATTTTCCATTTGCATCAAATTCTTTGTATTCGTAATAAAGGGTGTCATAATCGCCACTGAGAACGACCTGTTTTTTTACGGTATTTGCGTTAGCGATATTGTTTGCAGAAGTTTTGGATGGTTCTTTGGGCATAGGTGGGAAAATGGGAGCGCCCAAGTCTGGGTTCTCCTGATGTTTTTTTGCGATTTTTTGTACGGTATCTGTCCACGTTATCATCGCCGAGTTATAATCTTGCCACGCCGTTGCAGCCGCATTTGGGGATGTGGTGATTTTACTGTTGATTTTTCTAATCAACGTATCTCCTTTGAAAGTAATAACTGTGTTTTTTGTTTCTTCTAGAGGCGTAGTGCCCTCCTTAGATTGAGCTTTTACACCTAGCATTGGTGAACCAGAAAGTAATGCTAATAAAAAGGGAAGTAAATGCTTATTCATAATGCAATTTATTTAATTAATGTTGGTGGTTAGATGTTTGATATACTGGGACTTGGTTGATGTCTAATTCAAATCGGAAAGGGGGGATGAGTCCAACTTTTTCTTCTTTTATGGGTTGAATTTTGATATTGGGGAGTTGGCCTTTTCTCATCATTTCTTTTACGTTATATGCTATAAATTGTCGTTTTGATTTTGCAGAAATTGGTTGCGTATTTACCACAGTTATTACTGTTTCGTCTACATTAGTAAACTGCTGATTTACTGGTGTCTGATGCAAATTGATTGCTGATTCTGCGTTGCTTAGCGTAGTGAAATTCTCAATTTTATTTTTGTTTTGTGATGCTTGAGCAATAGTGGAAAGATAATTTTCGGTAGCTGAAATTAACGGATGTGTTGATTTCTCTGAATTTGAGACCTTTAACGGATTGCTTTTGGAATGCTCTCCGATATTATTGGCTATCAAACTTGTTTGATTCGTTTGTGTTCTATCTGTTTGGAATAGGTATGATTTAGTATTTTCACGTTGATTTTGTTTAGGATATCGTAACAACCCTTTACTGCTGGACTGCGAACTTAGGTTTTGCAGTTTCTTTGAAGAAGAACTTATTGTTGTTGTGCTTTGGGTGCTGGGTTTTTGGTACATCCAATTCCACGCTATGAATCCAAGTAAAATAATCGCTGCTGCGGTTGAATACTGCGCGATGGTTGATCTCAATCGAACAGAATAAAGTTTTTTTGATATCGTTAAAGGAGCGGTTAAATCATCTGAAACAGGGTTATGATTAGGGTTGTTGTATGGTTTGTTTTCGGAATGAATTGCATTTGGTAATCGTTTTAATCCATCTTTATCACTGTAGATGAGATTGTTCCCCCAGTTCGATAATGGATGGGAGGTTTCCGTATTTGAATACAGTTCTGCTTTGGGTAGATTTGAATCCGTTAGGTAGGTGCTTTTTAGTTGCTGGTATAGTTGGGCTATTTCGGGATTTTCTTGAATCTTTTTTTCCCAATATAGATATTCTTCCCCACTAAGATTGCCCTCAGCAAATTCAAATAACATCCATTCAATTTCTTCTTGATTCATGATTAGGTTGTAAGAGGATTTGTGCCAAGTTTGGATTTCATCGTTTGTCTTGCTCGGAAGATATAAACTTTAACTTGCGATTCATTTAGGTTGGTTACTTCACCAATTTCTGAATAGGTGTAACCTTCATAATCGCGCAATAACAATACTGTTCTCAATATAGGAGTTAATTCGTCCAAGGCTTTTTGAAGTATTTCTTTGAGTTTATGGTCTGTAAATTGAGATTCTGTTTTTGGATGATCGCTTGCGTTTAAACTATCTACATCTGCCGTAAATTTCCTTTTTCTAAATTCATCAACAATACAATTATTAACTATTGTAAATAGGTAACTTTTTGCTTTCTCTATTTGAATATCTCCGTGTTTCATCCAGAACTTTTCAAATGCTATCTGAACAATTTCTTTTGCATCGTCCTCGGTGCGTAAATGCCGGTATGCAAATCTATAAATTGCGTCCGCGTACTTTTCCACGCACTGATTGTAGTCATCAGAAGTCATTGTCCTTGGATTGTTATACGACCAACAGATGCAAAAGTTACAGTAACTTTGGGAAAATTTACGATTTATCAATGAAGTGGTTTGAAAGTTGGTTTGACACCGAGTATTATCATCTATTATATAAGCATAGAAATTACGAAGAAGCCCGGATTTTTATTGGGAAACTGGTGCAATTTCTTTCTTTGAAAGAAGGCGATCGCGTAGTAGATATTGGTTGTGGTAAGGGTAGGCATGCCATGGTTTTGGCCGATTTAGGATTGAAGGTATGGGGGATGGATTTGAGTGAAAATAGTATTTCGCATGCAAAAAACAAAGTGAGTGAATTGGGTATAGAAGGTGTTGATTTTTACGTACACGACATGCGAGAGTCTTATCCTATAACGGATTTAAATGCGGTATTTAACTTGTTTACTAGTTTTGGATATTTTGAAAATGCTGCTGATGATGTAAAATCGTTAAAGGCAATGGCAAGTAATTTGATTTCGGGGGGGTACGTAGTACAAGATTATCTCAATGCGGCTCCGCTGTTAGCAAAAGCTGAAAATGGAATTTTGCAGCCATTAACTTGGCAAACTATTGATGGAGTTGATTTTGGCACGGAGAAACGTATTGCCGATGGTAAGATTTATAAAAAAATATTAATTGAAGATAGGAGGGATAAACATCAGGGCGAGGACGTTGATAGATTGGAATTTCAAGAAGAAGTGAAAATTTATTCAGAATCGGCGCTTGCAGAGCTTCACATGGTAAGCGGTTTAGAAGTGGTAAGGAAATTTGGTAATTACAATTTGGAGGACTTTTACAAAGATTATTCTCCTAGAATCGTTATAGTTTCGAAAAAAAAATAGATATTGGTGGCATGAGTCTTATGTTTATTCTGGATCCCATCGATAAAGTGGTTTTCACCTGGATAAATTATGATTTCACACACCCATGGATAGACCCATTGATGATATTCTTAAGCAGTAAATGGACATTCATTCCGGCTTATGTTTTCATAATCTATTTGTATTTTCAGAAATTTGGCAAGCGTGTTTGGGTGCCAATTTTAATAACTATAGCCACGTTTGGATTGGCTGATAGTATTAGTTCTAGGGTTTTAAAGCCACTTACGAAACGTACAAGACCCGTTTTTGAGGAAACCATGAATGCTCCGATTGCCGAAAAACCTATACGATTACCCGGTGAAAAACCGGGAAGTAAATATGGTTTTGTGAGCAGTCATGCAGCCAATATGTTTGCTGTTTTAGGATTAGCAACCATGGTACTAGGGTTAAGTTCTGGAAAAAGTTTGGTTTTTTATGGCCTGGCAATGTCGGTAGCATATTCTAGAGTTTACCTGGGGGTACATTATCCCGGTGATGTGGTTTTTGGTGGGTTATTGGGATATGTGATTGCAAGATTTTTGTTTTGGTTGGCAGAAAATAGAAAGTGGTTATCGGGAAGAAATAACGAGTCAGTTGTACCTTTGTAGTAAACTATGAATTCGTTTGAGTACATTTTGGTGAACAAGGAGGTAGCTCCTTTTGTAGCTTTGATTCAATTAAATAGGCCCAAAGAATTGAATGCACTAAATCTTCAACTTATGGGTGAAATTCGAGATGCATTATTAGCATTGGATGCCGATGATTCTGTTCGGGCGATAGTAATAACGGGTAACGATAGGGCGTTTGCAGCAGGGGCGGATATTAAACAAATGGCGGGCAAATCGGCTATTGATATGCTGAAAATCGATCAGTTTACCACATGGGATACCATTCGGAAAACCAAGAAACCAATTATTGCAGCGGTAAGTGGATTTGCATTAGGCGGAGGTTGTGAACTGGTGATGCATTGCGATATGATAGTAGCATCCGAAACCGCTCAATTTGGTCAGCCGGAAATAAATATTGGTGTTATGCCGGGAGCCGGTGGGACGCAGCGTTTGACAAAGGCAGTAGGCAAGGCTTTGGCGATGGAAATGGTGTTGACTGGACGATTTATTTCTGCGGAGGAAGCAAAAGCAGCAGGTTTGATTAATAAAGTTGTTCCTGTTGAACTGTATTTGGAAGAAGCGATTAAAATGGCTTCTGCTTGCGCGGATAAAAGTCCAATTGCAATTCAGTTAGCCAAAGAAAGCGTATTGAAATCTTTTGATACCCACCTGCAAGAAGGATTGTATTTTGAGCGTAAGAATTTTTATTTGCTTTTTGCTACAGAGGATCAAAAAGAAGGAATGGCCGCGTTTGTTGAAAAGCGCAAGGCAGATTTCAAGGGCAAGTAATCAGTCTTTACCTGTATTGTTGGTCACAACATTAAATCTAGCAACCGAGATTAAATCAAAAAAAACATAAAATTATCAAAGCCATCTATTCTGTATATTTTCTATACGAATGGTTGGTAATTGAGTGCGGATTTTGAATAGTTAGTTTACCGGTGTTAAAACCGCATTAACAAATTCATACGGTTTGCTGCTTGAAGCGGTTTTCTTCCAAACGCAGACTAGTACGGATGTGTTTTTTGCATTGTAATCCCAATAAATTAGACTAGGATACAGGTCTTTTACAGATTGGCGCACATCTTGGAAAGTAAATGTGGCCGTTTTTTCTACGGTAGAATTGTTTGAAGGGTTGGTTATTAATGGAATACTATTAACTGCACTTGGGATGCCCCCTGCGTTGTTTATGGCGGAAGCACGAATTACATTTCTATGCGTCACATAGGAGTTGTTTGCGCCAGCCTGGTAGCCAGAAACGGAGTCTTCTAGTATTAGGATAGAAACGTGATAATCGCCCTGCAGCGTAGAATAGGTTGCAATTTTATAGGTGATTTCTATGCTATTGGTGTTGGTGGTTTTTGCCTTAGCAGCAACCCCTATACTTGGGTTGGTCCCGGCAACATTCTTATTATAGTGAAATAAAATATCTGCGTCAGTTGTGGAAGCGTTGCCTAAATAACTATTGTTCATCCAAAATGTGGGTACTGCAGTGGAATCAGGTCCGGCAGTATATCGATGTATTTCATTAATAAATGGAGAAACAAAAGGGGTATCGTTGGTAGCGGATTTAAAATACAACGGAACGAGATAAGTTAGCGTTTTAACTTGTAAATTGACCCCTATGATGGCTGGGTCTGCAGCCAAGGTAGATAAGAATGTGGGATACGCTAAACTGCCGCTGGCAGTGGTGTTGGTTGATCCAGAATACAATAATAGTCCTCTTTGCGTTGGAGCTACTGTTAATGGAAGGTCAACCGGTGGTTTTGGTTTTTCGTCCTCGCAAGAGGATAAAAAAGCAAGGGATATTAATGCTAAAAGAGTGAAAAATTTGCTGGTCAATTTTTGGATGGGTTTCATGAGTTACAATAAAATTGAGAAATACGAATGTACGATATATTAACAAAAAAAAAGACCGCCGGGTAGGCGGTCTTTTTTGAAAGTCATTTACTTGTATTAGTCGAAAGCGGCAGTAGAACCGAATTCAACTTTTTGAGTATTCATAGTTTGTGGAGCTAAACCGCCTTTGTTAGCAGAAGCGATGAAGTACCACTCAGAAGGATCACCGTAAGGGATCTCAACAGAGAAAGAGTACTCAGACAAAGAACCTGCAGCTAATTTAGCCGCGTCAACTGAAGTTGTGAATGTCTGCATGTGGATGTGAACGTGATCATACTCAGTGATTACATACACTGTGCTACCAGATGAAGTAGTGAAGGCAGTACCTTTTCTGTAATAAGGGTGACCCGCAGTGTTGTAATAATAGTTCATCTGACCAAACCACTTGCCGCTAGCATCGGTTGCAACACCTGCTGGGCTTTTGTCTACTTTTTTCATCAATAAGCCATCGATTTTGTAAGTGCCTGAAAGCGCTTCTTTACCAATACCCAACTTAACTTTTACAGTGTATAAGTTGTTTGATTTTGCCGTTGCA
>CAYUNO010000104.1:0-7897 GCA_964446075.1 uncultured Flavobacteriaceae bacterium
TGGAAACCCTTGATTTTCGAGATATAGAAAGCTTGGACGATAAAACAGCCATCATAATGAGAGTTGGTGATAGTGGTAGAATTCTAAAAACTGTAAATGGGGGAAAGAACTGGAACGTGGTGTATAAAAATTTCAGCCCAAGTGTCTTCCTTGATGCAATCGACATCGATTGGACTACTGGTGTAGGTTTCGCTATAGGCGATCCGCAAACTGAATTTGAATTGTATGCAGGAGATACGTCTAATAATTACATTCAAACCAACTCAACTCCAACAGGAAGTACCCAAATTAAATGGTTTATCAATAACCAAGAAACAAACAGCGTGATTCCGAGCAGCAAATTAACGCAAATCACCCAATCGAAAGTCCTGAAACAAAAGTATTTTCTAATGCTTATCACCTTGGATTCGGGCAATACATGGCATCGAATCCCAGCATGCGATGCACTCATTCCTCAAGATAGCATTGCCGCATTTTTCGCAGGCAGTGGCGGATCATTGCATATATTACATTCTACGGTTAAACGTAACAAAGTGAATGAGATAACCTATTTAAACGTACTGGTAGGTATGGCCGGCGGAGGAATAAATCCAGAATTTAGAACAATAAAAATTCAACCCGTAAATCCATTAAATAAATGGGCTGATTTGGATCAACGTGATAACTCAGCTATATCAAATCAACGCATACTATCAGAAAAATCGAAAACCACCATTAACAACACTGATTCTAACAAAAGGACATTTACTTCATCACAATTACAACTTTCTATTTCATCTCACTCCTACCCGCTGTCATTAGGGTCAGGTTTAGGATGGGGTGCTTATGGCGGATACTACAAAAACGGAAATTTAGGTTGGGTAGGTGGTAATTATTTGTATCCGGACTCCGGCAACAATACCGTGCAAATTTTCCAGAAAACAGAAATTAATCGATTAATAAAAGCAAAATATCCAATTAACGCAATAGCATCAGAGCCCGCTTCGAGTTCGGGATATAAAAGCGGAATTTGTGACTGCGAATTCGGCGGAAGACATTATCTTTTTGCTGCAGGCAGTAACGGATTAGATATTTCATCAGATCAGGGTAAAACGTGGATGCCCATAAATATGTCCTCCGTATCTACGCATACCCTATCAAACAAAAACACCACGGCAAAAAGTGATTCCCAAAACATTACCCGTCAATCAACCCGCAATACCCAAATAACCAATAATTTTCCCACCCCTTTTTATGGAATCAATGCAGTTGATTGTTATAAAAAAGGTGTTTTCGTTGTGGGTAACAAGGGACAAGTTATCTATTTAAGAATCCGTCCGTGAAAAAGAGTTAATTCTATCTTAGAACCTGGGATATATTGTTTCAAAACAGCTCCAATTACTTTTCATTTAACATGAGGAAATTCCTTTTAGGAAAAACACATTAAACCAATGTAAGAAAAAGAATCAGGGCAAATGCAAAAATTATAAGCAACAAGTAACTGATTGCTTTTCGAATATTAAATTTAACTATACAATAGATAGCTCTAAATCCGTCTTTCCAGCCAATCTTCTTACCTTCTTCGTAGGTTCTTCCATAATAGCTAATCCCTACCTCGTAAATTCGAATGTTTGGGATTCTTGCCATTTTAGCCGTTACTTCTGGTTCAAAACCGAAGCGTTTTTCCTGCAAGTGTAAAGATTGAATGATATTGGTTCTGAACATTTTGTAACACGTCTCCATGTCGGTAAGATTCAGATTGGTCATCATATTACTCAGGAAAGTCAAGAATTTATTGCCTACGGTATGCCAGAAAAATAAGATTCTATGCGGTTTACCACCCATAAATCGAGAACCGTAAACTACATCGGCAAAGCCATCGGCTATTGGCTTAAGCAAAACATTAAATTCATTGGGGTCGTATTCCAAATCGGCATCTTGAATAATCAAAACATCCCCTGAAGCCTTAGATATACCCGTATGCAATGCAGCCCCTTTCCCTTGGTTCACTTTGTGCGAATAGAATAAAATATTAAGTTCTGGATTGGATTTCCTGTAATTTTCTACGGCATCAACGGTATTGTCATTGGAACAATCATTAACAATAATAATCTCTTTTTCAATGTTATTAATTAATGTTACTTGCTTAACCTTATCCAAAATAAAGTGTATCGTTTTCCCCTCATTGTAGGCTGGAATAACGATACTTAACTTCTTAATTTCCGTTGACATTCACGAACAAAAATAGGCAGTAATTGCAAATATCAAATTTCTCTTTGCAAATATCCCAAATTATAATTAGCGGAGTAGTTATATTATTTATCCAATGATTTATTCGCAGAATGAACGAATACTTCCTTCACACCGTTTGGAATCATCAAACCTTTATTCCCTATAACCTTAAAACTGAAAATGGGAAAACGCTAATAATTCATCAAAAAGGTTTTTATAACCATACCAATGGACCGGATTTCAAATCGGCCGAAATTTCAATAGATAAAGAAAAATTGAATGGCGATATCGAAATTCATATTAAATCATCCGATTGGGTAAACCACAAACATCATATCGATGATGCATACGATAATGTCATCTTGCATGTTGTTTTTGATGATGACAAAGCGGTCTTCAAAAAAAATGGTTCCCCTGTAGAGACTTTGGTTCTTAAACATCGAATTAATCTTGCATTGGCTCAAACAGTTCAAAATAAAAAAGATCTGATTTGTTCTGGCAACTCGCTGTTGGCCTATACTTGGCAAAAGCAAAGCAGCCGTAGTTTAGGACTTCGATATACAAGAAAGAAGTTGGCGATATCACAACTTTTGGAACGCGAATTCCATGGAGATGGGTGGTTAACGGCATTTTGGTTGTTGCTAAAAGCGTATTTAGGAAATCACAATGGGGAATTGGCATTACCTGTAACAAAGAATATTCAGAAGAGAATATTACTTACTTGCACAAATCCGTTAGAAATGACGATTTATCTACTAGGAACCTCTAATTTATTGGAAAAGCTTTCTAAACAAGAACAACAATTATACAATTCCATAAAATTTAAATACCAATTGCCAGCTTCTGCCGTAATGGGGTGGAAATATAAAGAGGTAAGACCATCCTCGTTTCCAGAAATACGTATTCGGCAATTTGCGAATTGGATCTTTCATAATCGAAATAAATTGGATCTTTGGTTTAAAGAGAATGTTACTGTAGATGAATTTAGAATTTCACTGGTAATCCCAAATGACATCACTCAATCACATCCATTGGGGGAGTCGAAAATAAACGAAATCATTATAAACGGTTTTCTTCTTTTGCAATATTGCAGAGGGAATTCTAACTTCTCATTGGATTTACTCTCCAAAAACTTATCCAAACTCCCCTCGGAAACGAATGCGATTTCTAGAAAATTTTACAAGTTGATTCCTCCAGTTAAAACCGCATTGGATAGCCAACAAACCATATCCCAATACCAAGAATTTTGTTTAATAAAAAATTGTTTAAATTGTCTAATCGGATGTGAAGTTTTAGGTAGAACTTCAATAAAATAAATGCTGTGAAATGGGTATTTTTGTTTCCATGAATTCGAATGTAGTTGTAATTGGAGGAGGAATAGTAGGACTTTCTACTGCTTGGCAATTACTTAATATCGACCCAAACATCACTGTAACTGTTTTAGAAAAAGAAAAATCAATCGCTTCCCATCAAACTGGTAATAACAGCGGTGTAATTCATTCGGGAATTTATTACAAACCCGGCAGTTTAAAAGCAGAAAATTGCATCCGCGGTTATCACATGTTATTGGAATTCTGCAAAGAAGAAGAAATACCGTTTGATCTTTGTGGTAAAATCATTGTAGCTACATCGCAAGAAGAATTTGGAGCTTTAGAAAACATTTATCAGCGGGGCATTCAAAATGGGCTATCGGGATTAAGATATTTAACAAAGGAAGAAATATTGGCGTACGAACCCCATTGCTCGGGACTGAAAGGCATTTTTGTTCCACAAACGGGGATCGTCAACTACAAATTGGTATCCGAACACATTGCAAAACGAATTTTAAATTCGGGAAGAGGTCAGATTCTAACCGGAGAAAAAGTAGTTTCGGTAACTAAAACATCGGAAAGTACTATTTTGCATACGGAGAAAAACCGATACCAAAGTACACTTGCAATAAACTGTGCAGGATTGTATTGTGATAAAATTGCCTCTATGGCTGGCGAACAACTACCCGTTAAAATTATTCCATTTCGCGGAGAATATTATAGTATCAAACCTGAAAAGGCGCATTTGGTAAAAAATTTAATTTATCCTGTACCCGATCCTAATTTTCCATTTTTAGGTGTCCATTTTACACGCAGAATTACGGGCGAAATTGAAGCTGGCCCAAATGCTGTTTTTGCATTCCGCAGAGAAGGTTATACCAAATCCAGTTTTAATTGGTCTGAATTTTGGGAGAGCATTACCTTCCGCGGATTTCAAAAAGTAGCGGCAAAATATTGGCAAACCGGTTTGGGCGAATACAAACGTTCGTTTTTCAAACCCGCTTTTGTGAAAGCGTTACAAAAATTGGTTCCTGCTATACAAGAAGATGATTTAGAACCTGCAGGAGCCGGAGTTCGCGCCCAAGCTTGCGACAAAGACGGTGGCCTAATTGATGATTTTTACATCCATGAAACAGAAACGTTTATTCATGTCTTAAACGCTCCAAGTCCAGCAGCTACAAGTTCATTATCCATTGGACTTACCATCGCGGAGAAGGCCCTAAATAATATCAACAGTAGGTAAATTCACAATTTGAATAATTGGGTATTTTACAACGATGAATAGTCAACAGTTGCAACTAATTTTATCGAAGTACCTTCCCAAAGGCAGCGAAGAATATGCTGCTGAGTTAATGCTACAATACAAAATTCAATTAAAAATAAAGAAGCCGAGATTATCAAAATTGGGCGATTATCGTCCACCAAGACCCGGTGAAGCACACAGGATTTCATTAAATAAGGATTTAAATCCCTACGCTTTTTTGGTTACCTTTTTACACGAGGTTGCTCATCTAATCAATTTTGAAGAGTTTAGAGGAAGAGTGGCTCCCCATGGCGTTGAATGGAAATCCCATTTCCAACAAGTGAGTGTTCCTATTTTCAAACAAGAAATTCTCCCAACCGATATTTACTTGGCGCTATTGAATTATTTGAAAAATCCCAAAGCAAGTAGTTGTACCGATGCTAATTTGGTAAAAACACTACGTAAGTACGATTTAGATAATCCGTGGATCCTAGTTGAACAAATGGGGGTTGGATTATTATTCGAGACACAGGACGGTAGACGATTTAGAAAATTAGAAAAAATGCGTACCCGATATCGTTGCAAAGAAGAATTAACAGGTAAAATATACCTCGTTCCTGGTTTAATGAATTGCAAGCCTGTTTTATGAGGATGTTCTCAGTTCCCCACGATAAGGAAGCTGGAAATCCATTGAAAATTCGATCAAATAAAAAATACCACTTACTTACACCTCAACCATAACAACTATTTTAGAAACCTAGAACTGTTTCCTCTGGTCTTTTACCATCGAACAACATTTCAGGATTTTCTAATAATTGCTTCACTCGAACTAAGAAACTAACGGATTCTCTTCCATCGATAATTCGGTGGTCATAACTCAACGCCAAATACATCATCGGCCTAATTACGATTTGTCCATTTTCTACCACTGGGCGCTCTACAATATTATGCATCCCTAATATTCCACTTTGTGGAGGATTAATTATTGGGGTACTCATCATGGATCCAAACACACCACCATTGGTAATAGTAAAGGTACCACCGGTCATTTCCTCTAAACTCAACTTATTATCTCTCGCTTTACCCGCCAATCTCTTTACTTCTTTCTCAATTTCAGACAAACTAAGCGTTTCTGCACTGCGAATTACTGGTACTACCAAGCCTTTCGGTGCACTAACAGCGATGGAGACATCGCAATAATCATGGTAAATAATTTCCTCTCCTTCGATACTCGCATTCACAGCCGGCCAATCCTTCAACGCGATACAAACCGCCCGTGTGAAGAAACTCATAAATCCTAAACCTACTCCGTGTGTTTCTTCAAACTTCTTCTTATACTGAGCACGTAAGTCCATGATAGGCTTCATGTTAACCTCATTAAATGTGGTTAGCATGGCGGTCTCATTTTTTGCCGCAACCAATCGTCTACTTACTGTTTTACGAAGGTTCGACATCTTCTCACGTTTGGGCTCGCGGTTAGATGTATGATATTTACTATTGGTTGAACTTGCTGTTGGGCTAATTCCTCCATCCAACCCTTTCCCATTGGTTACTATTGCCTCTAGCACATCCACTTTGGTGATTTTACCATTTGCCCCTGTACCTTTAATGGTTTTAGGATCCAATTGGTATTGTTGAATTAACTGAACTGCAATAGGGGATGCATTAATATCGGCAATATTTGCTGTAGAAGCACCTGTAACCGCTGTCGAAGCAGCACTTTCCACTGCTTTGTTGGATGATTCCTTTACCTCTTGTTTTGCTGTAGATGTTGAAGTTGTTGTTTCTGCTGCAGATGTTGCAACTTTCTCCAGTCCCGCTGGTTTCGCTGCATCCGTGTTGATCACCGCAATAACCGTATTTATTGCAATGGTATCCCCTATATTCCCTATCAACTTTTCTACTACTCCTGCTTTCTCCGCATTCACTTCAAATGTTGCCTTATCGCTTTCAAATTCAGCAATGGGGGCGTCCATTTCAATCCAATCACCCTCTTTCACTAACCAGTTTGCAATTGTTACTTCACTTACCGATTCTCCGGGTGCGGGTACTTTGATTTCAAGAGCCATGGAATAATTAAAATATTAGTAACGCAAAGTTACAAATTCCCCTCCGTATGGCAAAAGCAAAGATTACATCCAGGAATAATAAAGGAAATACGCTAATAAATAAAGAGCCATCTCGAAAGATGGCCCTTTATTTATTATGAAACATTAATTTTAAATATTTCTTTGTCTTATATTAAAATAACTATTTAGTTTTTGTGGCTTGAGGAGTAGTTCCGGGAGTTAAAGGTTGAATTTCTGCTTTCTTCTTTTTAGGCTCCAAATTGTAACTCATACCCATATGCATTTGGAAATACCAATCGTTTAATCCATTCGTTGAACGATACGTAGCTGGATTGATATCTGGGTTATAGGCCGAAATCTTGTTCAAATTTGCTAAATACTCGGGAGAATTGGGGTCTACTGCTTGCTGATTGTCCCGCATCAATTGGTAATTACCTCCATACCATAAACCCGGTCCAAAATCATCCAAGTAATCGGTGGTAGTGTAGACACTTTTGATTTCTCCTTTGAAACTCCATTTTTTTCGTATATAAGACAGCATAAACGTAGCACCCACATTGGCAGCAACTTTACCGTATTGCTCCTTCCCGGGCAAGAAATTCTGCCCTTCTGAACCCAACTTTCTCAAATCAAATCTGTACTGCTCGTTCATTCGGTCAACATATTGCGCATAGGTCTCGCTATTTCGCTGACTCTTGTACGCATACCGATATGGTGTGTAATTCAACAAACCAAACGATAACCCGATAGAAGGAACAAATCTGCTTTTCTTACCCGCTTTAAATGCGTAATCTTTCAAATGCCAAATCATTTCCCCCTCCACAATATTCATAGGGGTTACAAACATCACCGACCAAGCATTTCCAAATGGTGTGAAGTTCTCATAATTCATATTGATAGCAATGGGCGACAACCCTCCTGTAAACAAACCGGTAGCATACAAATTATGCATGGAAATTGAGGTACGATAGAACGATGCCTTCAATGAGAATCTGCTGTTAATGTTGTACTGACCATAGGCACCCGCACTAATTTCCATAGTAGACATCAACGGTGCAAACTTA
>CAYUNO010000105.1:0-7864 GCA_964446075.1 uncultured Flavobacteriaceae bacterium
ATAAAAAATCATCCAATAATCAGTCGTGATGCTGAATCTTTCAACCCCATTTATTTACACGAACCCGTGATTTTGCCGATGGATTTGCAAACAGTTTATCGCAATTGGATGAGTGCTGGCTGATGGAAATATATCCTGCTCGGGAAAAACCCTTGGAGGGCGTGAACAGCCAATGGCTATTGGAAAAAATCACCGCAAATGCACGTTTGATGGACGGCGAAACAATTTTACAATCCTTAAAACAGCAACCTAAAGAACTGCTGCTTATTCTGGGCGCTGGAGATATCGACAAATTAGTATCACCCATTAAAAACATTTATTCCGCGTTATGAGCTCATTAAAATTAGCCCTAAATAAACGACAATGGCTGGTGGTCATCGTATTATTTTTAATTATTGCGATTTCCATTCTTTGGGGCAAATTCTCCAATGCCTCTAAAAATCGAATTGTAAAAGAAATTGAGATAACCATCAATAAAAATGGATCTACCTACTTTCTAAATACAACAGCCGTGACCGAGTTACTCCGAAAATCGATAGGAAATCCATCGGGTATGGCTGCAGCCGATATTAATACCCAATCCATTGAGGCATCATTAATGAAAAATCCATTTGTAAAAAAAGCCGAAGCCTACATAGGTTTGGATGGAATTTTTAAAATTAAAATTGATGAACGAAAGCCGGTGGTGATGATTGAAAACACGCTTGGGGAATCGTACTATTTAGATACTCAAGGAGTGATGATCCCCAACTTGAAAAACAACTTCCCCGATGTGCTGATTGCAAACGGTCAGATTAGCGAAAAACTAAAACCCGGTAAAGAAATTACTCAACTTGTTAGCAAAGAAATATTGCGATTAAGTGCATTTATCGCAGCCGATAGCTTGTGGAACGCACAATTTCAACAACTGTATGTAGATAATTACCAAGAGCTGATTTTGATTCCTCGCATTGGGAAGCATAGCATTGTTATAGGAAACGCGGAAGAACTCCCCTTAAAGTTCGAAAACCTGCGTCTTTTCTACGACGAAGGCTTCAAAGCCGTTGGTTGGGAGAAGTACAGGCAATTGGATATATCCATAAGGAATCAGGTGATTGGACGCGGTGCTGTACAAAATACTGAACAAAATTAAATACTTACTGAACAAAAAACTAAACACAAAAAACTATTAGATATGGCTATCAATAATAACAACATCATCGTGGGACTAGACATCGGCACAACCAAGGTTTGTGCGATTGTGGGTCAAATGGCCGAAAACGGTAAAATCAACGTTTTAGGCATGGGAAAAGCCCCAAGTTTGGGCGGCGTTGCACGCGGTATGGTGGCAAACGTCAACAAAGCTGTAGTAGCAATACAAGCAGCCGTTGAAGATGCAATCAGACAAAGTCAGGTAGATATTAAAACCGTGTTCGTGGGGATCGCGGGACATCATATCAAAAGCCTACAACACCGAGGAACTTTAAGCAGAAAACAATGGGATACAGAAATCACGGAGGATGAATTAAACAAATTAGAATCCGAGATGGAAAATTTGGCCCTATCTCCTGGCGTTGAAATTTTACATGTTTTACCTCAAGAATATCGAATTGATGGTGAGGACGGAATTAAAGATCCAATTGGAAGAGTTGGCGTTCGAGTTGAATGTAACTACCATATTATCACCGGCGAAACCCACGCTGCCAAGACGATCATCATGGCAGTAAGAAAAGCCGGATTAGAAATTGCTGATTTGGTAGTAGAACCCGTGGCGTCGGCCGCTGCCGTATTATCTGAACCCGAAATGGAAGCAGGGGTTGCTTTGGTGGATATCGGAGGCGGTACTACAGACATCTGTATCTTCGATGACGGTTCCATTAGGCATACTGCTATCATCCCTATAGGTGGCGATCGGATTACCAAAGATCTTCAAGAAGCATTCAGTATTTTGAAAGATCAAGCCGAATTTGTTAAAGTGAACTACGGATCCTGCTACCCAACCGAAGCCATGCGCAACGAAGTGGTGGTTATCCCTGGTTTACCCGGTAGAGCTCCCAAAGAAATTTCGTTGTACGCAATTTCTCAAGTGATTCGCGCCCGCGTTGAAGACATCATTCAGAAAGTTGACTTTGAGATGGCCGTTTCAGGTATCAGACATAAACTCGGCGGCGGCTTGGTATTAACTGGCGGCGGAAGCGCTATGAAAGATATCACTCAATTATTCAATTACCATATTGGATTAGAAGTTCATATTGGAAGTCCTGGTCAACATTTGGGTAAAGGCATGATTGACGAAGTAAGGAATCCCATGTTCGCAACAGGTATCGGCTTAGTAATGAAAGGATTTGACCTCGCTATTAAACACGGAATGGGTATTGGCAACACGGTAATTCACAAGGAAGAAGTTAAACCAACTGTGGAGGAACCATTCTTTGTGGACGAAGTATCCAATGAACCTGAAATACCGCATCAAAAACCCGATAAATCCCCATTCCCAGGCTCCAAATGGAGTGGAAATTTGTTCACCGAACTAAAAAATTGGTTGAATGAAGGTGACGATTTCAACAAAAACTAAAGATCGAAAGGACAACAAATGACCTATTTCCAACCAGAAATACAAGCAAATAGAAACAACCTTATTAAGGTAATTGGCGTAGGTGGCGGCGGAAGCAATGCGGTTAATTACATGTTTAAACATGGAATTGAGGGTGTTGATTTCTTTATCTGCAACACCGACGTGCAAGCATTAAACAGCAGCCCAGTAGAATATAAGTTGCAATTGGGCATCAACCTTACCGAGGGTTTAGGAGCAGGTTCTATGCCCGATATGGGAGAGAAAGCTGCGATGGAGAGTGTGATGGCCATCCGTCAAATCCTAGAAAATAATACC
Source organism: uncultured Flavobacteriaceae bacterium (assembly GCA_964446075.1). Taxonomy (GTDB): domain Bacteria; phylum Bacteroidota; class Bacteroidia; order NS11-12g; family UBA955; genus JAGKXC01. Next base: position 2,870 of record CAYUNO010000105.1, read on the forward strand.
AAAATGGTATTTATTACTGCTGGGATGGGTGGTGGCACAGGAACCGGCGCTGCACCCATTATTGCTAAAATCGCCAAGGAACTGAATGTTCTAACTGTGGGTATAGTTACACTACCTTTTGAAGACGAAGGGCCACAACGTATCAATCAAGCTAGAGAAGGGCTAGAGAAACTCAAGCCTCATGTGGATGCCTTGATTTCTATTTCCAACGATAGAATCGTGGATATGTATGGCGATCTAACCATCACCCAAGCATTTGCAAAAGCAGACGATATATTATGCACAGCGGCTAGAGGTATTGCAGAAATTATCACTAAACCAGGACAAATAAACGTTGACTTTATGGATGTTCAAACCGCAGTTTCTAACAGCGGTAGAGCAATCCTAGGTACGGGAATCGCTTCGGGTGCCAATAGAGCTGAAGATGCAGTTAGAACCGCATTGGATAGCCCATTATTAGACAATGTAAAAATTCGTGGCGCTAAACATTTACTGGTGAATTTCACTTACGGCGATAAAGAACCCGTGATGAGTGAGATTTCCAAAGTTAAACGATATTTACAAGAAGAAGCAGGACATAGCGCTCACCTTAAAATGGGTATTACCAAGGATGATTCGCTCACCGATGAAATATCCATTACTGTAATCGCAACCGGTTTCGAGGTAAGCAATGCTATTGAAAACCCGAACCATGGACTTCAATCCATGCAATCACCGTCTGCCTTCGGAGTAATTCAAACCGGCGTTTGGCCCAATGAAATGTCCAAACCTTCTTTTGCAAATTCAGAAAATTCAACAGAAATTCCGGCTACCAACAACCACGTTTTCCCTACTCCATCCTCAGTTATTCCAACTGGAAATAATCCAACTGCAGCACCAAGTGTTGAAAATGGCAATTCAGGAAACACCCAATTGAATAACGAGATTCCCGGGCTATTTAACTCGGCATTTGGCGGTGGAATGAATGGATATGGATTGAATAATATACCCAATCAAGCTCAAAATACTATAGATGTAAACAACAACGTTCCGCAGAACACCAGATTACACGAATCACCCGCGAATCACCAAAATGCGATGAATCCTGTGAATCAAGTTCCCGTTCCTTACGAAGCCCTGAACGACTTGTTTAACGAAAATCCTTTGTCCGATATTTTCAAAGAAAATCACTTAGAAAAACAGCGAGGCAATAGAACAAACGTATTGGATGATTACGATGTTCCTGCTTATTTACGAAAAGGAATAAACTTACAATCAGCTCCTCCCAGCAATAGCCAGCTGGTTTCTAAAATAACGATACAAGAGGAAAACGCCTCCGCAGATAGGGATTTAACAATAAGACCCAATCGACATCTGCATGACAACGTGGATTGATAGCCAATTAATCCCCTAACGAAGAAGGTCGCTCCCCACGGGCGGCCTTTCTTTTTGCCCGTTTGTAGGGATAATTAAGTTGTTATCAACCGATTTTATAATTCTTCATCAACATGTCGCCCATTTCTTGAACCCAATACTACAATCCCCAATTTTCAAGTAATTCAACATCCAATACTCGAACAACAAAATAGACAAATCACCCTATTTACGAATAGCGAATTCACCCATCCGCTGGGTTAAATCAACCTTTACCTTTTTAATGAGATTACCCCGGCGTTCCCTGATTCAATGAATCTCTATACAAGTTGCAATATCGATTTGCAACTCCAATAGCTCCGAATTTATCAATTGCAAATTCACGATTCCGTGCTGATAAATCCGCCTTTTCGTTTACTCCTAAATTACCCCAATTCCTAATCCAATTCGCCATACCATTCAGATCCATAAACTCCCCGCAAAAACCCAAATCCCCCACGATCATCTCCGGAATTCCACCCACATTAAAAGCCGCTACAGGAACTCCCATACACTGAGCCTCCATTATTGTTGTAGGAAGATTCTCTTCGTGCGAGGTAGTTACATACAAATCAGCAATACTGTATACATCCCTGATCTCTTCTCCAGAATTTAACAAACCTAGAGCTACGAAATCCATGTTCAGTCCAACACTGTCAGGCCACCGATCACCCACAACCACAGAAACCCATTCCCCCGGTTCCTGCTGCTCTAGAATATGGGAAAGTTCTGCAAATTCTGCAAATCCCTTTTTAGGATTAGATAAATTCGCTGAAATAAATAATAATACCTTTTTGGACACCGGAATACTCCACCTCCTCTTAATGTCATCTACAGAACCAACCAACGACCTGTTAAAAAACTCTACGTCCAATGGGTTAGAAATTACCGATATTTCATTACATCTCAGAAAATCAGATCGTTGACATGCCTGATTTTTCAACCACTGGGATGGCGTAACCAAATGCAAATTTGTGGCTGCTAGAATTTCCGATTTCTTCTTAAATACGCTAACCGATAAATCGGTAGAACTTGGTTTAATGAGATACTGACAGTTTCCACAACCTGATGTGAAATTGGTACATCCTCGGGGATGGTAACAACCACCGGTGAAGGGCCACATATCATGACATGTCCAAAAAACAGGCTTCCCAAGTTTCAAAATCTGAACTATTCCCCCTAAGGATAAAAAACCCTTATTAATCCAGTGCAGGTGAATTATATCGGCATCTTTAAGAACTTTCCAATTTCTAGGAGAGATTCCTGTTTTACCGTGACTGAATGCAAATCGAAGTTTCTTAGACTTTTCGAATCGTAAAAAATCAAACTTTTCTAAAGCATGCAAAAAAAATGCATACCATTTCTTGACTTTTGTATCGGCCCAACAATTTGGGTGAGTTGCATTGTATTCGAAAATCCAATGCTTTGATTTAAATCCTTCCGTTTTATTAATCGCTTCCGATAAGCGATTGCCGGCAACAAAAGCACCGCCTGAACCCGCTGCGTTAATATGTACAACCGAAATAGATTTCATCAATTGCGAATGTCGAATTTAATACTTTTCGACAAAGCCAGAGCCAAAACAAACGCAATCATCATCAAAATTCCTCCGCCAAAGTAAGGCAGAGAGGAATAATAATCGTATAAGAATCCTGAAATCAACGGACCGATTGCACGGGCCAATGATCCCATACTTTGCAATAAACCTAGAATTTTTCCTTGAGCATCGGGCGGAGCATTGAGTGAAACCAATGAATTAATGGAAGGCATCAGTAAACCGTTAGCGAAGGCTAAAAACATTACTGCTATCACCTGTACGGGATAAAACCACGTCGCATCGGGAGGTAACGGTATAAGGGTCAAGCCAATTGCTGCCATCGGACAACCCCAAATTAGCATCTTCTTAATTCCCAATTTCTTCTGAAACACTCCTATTAATCCACCCTGAACTACTGCACTGAATACCCCAATCATCGCAAAAACATATCCAATTTCATTGGGCTTGAGATGGTATTTCTCATCCCATAGAACACTGGCATTGGTTTGCATCATACTAAATGCAGCCGTGTAAATAAAACTCACCAAGAACAATTCCCCTATCACATCAATTCGCCATACGGTTACCATTCCTTTAAATGTCTCCGATACCTTGCGATATTCGCTTACTTTATCCACCAAACTTTCAGGTAACAATATCCAGGCTAATATAAAATTCACTGCACATAAAACTGCAGTAAAAACACCAATATAATAGAGTCCTTGTCCACCGGCCAACTCCCCCATGGAGTACAATTCTCCTCCAATAAATGGCCCAAAAACAAATCCCAATCCAAAAGCAGCCCCGATGATTCCCATTCGTTTAGCTCGTTCTTGAGGTGGAGTAATATCAGCAATATACGCTTGCGCGGCGGCGATGTTTGCACTTCCAAATCCTGAGACAATCCTAGCCACCATCAACATCCAAAAACTACCGGCTATACCCAATAGATAATACCCTATAATGTTGGCGATGATACTTCCTAAAATGATGGGTCTCCGACCAATTCTATCACTAAGACTTCCAAAAATCGGCGCAAAAATGAACTGAATAATTGAAAACACACCCGCAGCCAATCCAACTGCCACATTGGGCGAAAATCCTACATGACTTATCTCCGCGAAAGATTTTGTTATGGGTGAAAGATTAGGTATCACGATACCAAATCCCAACAAATCAATAAAAATGGTGAGGAATAAAATCCCTATTCGTTTATCTTTCATTCAAATTGTAATTTGGAAGCCATCCATGATTCAGACAAAGACAAATACGTATTATCCCTAAGTTCGCCCAACGTTGTAGCCAACGAATTGAAGGTCAATGCACTTAACGATAAATCACCTTGATTTATTAAGGCTTGGATTTGACTTTGATTTAGAATTTTCGCAGAATTACAATACGAAATATTTAATAATAGTCGATTAAAAAAATCAATTCCAGTGGTCTGAGAAAACGCCTTTAATAATCCAAAGGCTTTGTCGATACTGCAGCCCGATGGAGGTTCTTTCGTCTCGTCTACTCCAATAATAATTACGCTACTATGGACAATTTCTGCATCGGCAACCAGATTAACGCCATGCGCTTGCCAACCCGATACAAAGTTCTTTAATTGACGCAATAATTCTATTTCTTCGGTTTCGGAAAGCAGGCGATCCGACTGAAAAATCCAGATTCTTGCGTTAGAAGGTAATTCTGCTAATATCATTTTACCATGGATTGTTGTACCATTTCCGCGATATCCAACACCTCAATTTGATCTTCTTTATCGAAGTGTTTGGTACCGTCTTTTAACATCGTACTACAGAATGGGCAGTTAACCGCAACGATATCAGCGCCTGTTTCCAAAACATCCTCCGTCCGCTCCACATTCACCTCTTTGTTTCCGTGCTCTGCTTCTTTAAACATTTGTGCTCCTCCGGCTCCACAGCGCAAGCCATTGGTTTTGCAACGCTTCATTTCCACTAATTCCGCATCCAATCGCTCCATAACCATCCTTGGCGCTTCGTAAATCCCATTTGCTCTGCCCAAATAGCAAGAATCATGATACGTGATTTTTTTACCTTTAA
>CAYUNO010000106.1:0-7735 GCA_964446075.1 uncultured Flavobacteriaceae bacterium
ACCCCTGGTGGCAATTCTATTTTATTGGATGATGCCAAAGGAATCACAATAAAAGATAAAAATGGAAATAGTATTGAGCTTGGCAGCTCCGGTATAACCATAAAATCTGCGAAGGACGCTACATTAAAAGCAGCCAAAAATGTTACTGTTCAAGGCGATGCAGGAGCTGTAACAATAAGCGGCTTAGATGTAACAGCCGATGCTAAAAAAGCCCTTAAAGTAGCAGGAAAGGCAACCGCAGAAATAAGTGCAGCAGGAATACTGACAGTAAAAGGAGCCATGGTAAAAATTAATTGATTATTTTCGCAAAATGCCTCCAGCCGCAAGAGTTACAGATATGCACATGTGCCCGATGCAAACACCTGGGATTGTTCCAATTCCCCATGTTGGAGGTCCAATTGTGGGGCCGGGTGCATCAAAAGTACTCATTGGTGGACTCCCGGCGGCAGTGATGGGAGATAATTGCGTTTGTGTTGGACCGCCAGACAAAATAGTTAAAGGTTCAGCCACCGTATTAATTCAAGGTAAACCCGCAGCCCGTATGGGTGATACAACGGCACACGGAGGAACTGTCATGAGTTTATGTCCAACCGTTATGATTGGAGGTTAAAAATGATAAACGAAACTGAAAAGAACAATTTTTTAGGTACTGGGATACACTTCCCAATAAAAATCAATCCCAGTACAGGTAAAATCGAAACTGCCCAAGGTAAAAATCTTATCGAACAAAGCATTAAACTATTACTAAGCACTAAACCTGGCGAACGATTATATCATAGTAATTATGGAATAGATTTAACTCCTTTATTATTTGAAATACCCAACGACAGTACTCTGAAAGAAATTGAAGAGCGAATAAAAGATAGTATAGTCTTGTTTTTGCCAATGATTATAGTTGATACCATTGATTTTGACATCAATGCATTAGAAGGATTGATTTATATTCAAATAGGATATATTGTAAAAGCTACGAATGCTCGTGCAAACTATGTCTATCCTTTCTACATCAAAGAAGCAAATCAATAATAAACCCATTGAGTAGAGATAGAAATTATAGCAGATACGAAATTCAGGATGTAAATGAATTTGAGTTTAGTTCGTTACTAAACAGTGCGTCACTTTTTCAAAAAACAACCAAAGAAAACATCGTTACAGCAATTTTATCTTTATCGAAACAAATTCAATTTTACAATTATACTGGCGAAACGGATGGCGATTTAAAACGATTCTTTGCTAGTAGTTTACCGCTGATTTTACTGCATACTACTGGGGAGTCAATTACACAAAATATAAGAGATGCTAAAGATCTTGGAATTCAAATTGAACGATTAAGATTAAAAGGCAATGACATAAATCGCAAGCTTCGAAGCGACTTATCTCAACTCATATTAATACAATTAGAAAGCCTCGAATTATTGAAAAATTCGGCGTTTAGTGAACAAAAATTCATCGAAGAACTTCTGCCATCGTTTCAATCCTTATGCAACTTATATTTAAATTTCTTTAATAATTGTGTTAGTGATGGCCTAATACCTCTAAATAGAAAAATAAAACAACAGTTTTACAATCTATTACCTGCTCCCGTATTTGAAACTCAATTATCAACAGAACATTGGTCGGATCAATTAAATCAATATACCAACATTCTAGATGAAATTGACATATTATGGAAATCCATACAAACAGAATCAAGAATATTATTAAACAATACAATAAAAGAACAAAGCATTGATCCGGTTACTTCATTGGCTTTTATAATAGGCGATTTATTAGAGGAAATCAGTAAAACCAATAAGGATTCCATTGATAAAACCATATCTGATTATTTCTTTAAAACGGTTGCTCAAATTGCGCCTTTTGAAACTGTTTCTGATACACTTTACGCAACCTTTGAGGCTATACCAAATGATGAAATCAAGACAATTCCTGAAGGCCTAAAATTTAAAGCAATTGTCTCACCAGAAATTGAAAATTTCGAGGTAGAACTTTCATGCGCTGAAAATACCCCAATAAACAATCAAGAAATTATCAATAAAAAAATTGTGAATTTCAATTGGGAAAAAATAGACACAATAATTTCTGAAAATGCAATTCAAATTCGTTCTTCACCTCCAACTAAATATCAATTAGAAAAATTAATACTACAAAAAGACATTAGAAAATCTCCTTTCTATTTTAACGTTTCAAGTCCTTTATTATCAATCGATGGTAACACTGTAAAATGGAAAATTATGTTTGAATTTTCGTCACTCAAACTAACAACAATTTTAGAAAATTCATTTGAAAAAGATCCAGATTTAAGACGTAGTTATAATGAAACTGCTATAGAAGACATCTTCACAAATTGGATAAACGATGGATTTACATTGTCCTATCCATCTTTAGAATCAATTGTTGAAATTTCAACTGAACGTTTATATTTTTCGATAACTAAAAATAAGGATAATAATTTTGATTTTTGTTGGTCATTAGTCCTAGACAGCGACGACCCTTTGCCTATTTCTAATGTTGACGGAAACGTAACATTAACTTTTAATTTCATTCATGATTATTTGTTCTTATATCCATTATTTTCTCAATTAAAACCGAACAAATTATCTGTTGAGACCAGTGTTTTAGACGTTACCAACCTTGAATTATATAACGATTTCGGCAAACTTGACACCGCTACCCCATTTAATCCATTCGGGAGCCGTCCAGAAATTGGCTCCAAATTTTATATTGGTCATCCTTTATTATTCTCCAATGCATTAACCAACCTTAAAATAAATTGGCAATGGTATGGACTTCCGGACACCAATGGAGGTTTTAACGAGCATTATAAAAATTATGACCTTATTGAATCCAATGAAGATTTCTTAGTTTCAATAGCTAGCTTACAAGGAGGAACTTGGTTCCCAGAAACTGACAAACAGATTTTTCCTTTGTTTACTACAATATCAAATGATAACGTAGAAAATAACGTTGTTTCCAATGTTCGCAGGATGAATGAAATTAATCTTCAACATTTGAATCTAGAAAGAACTCATAGAACCTTCGAACAATTAAAGGAACCGAATAAAAGTAAATATGGATATTTAGCATTTGAATTAGTATCTCCTGCAGGCGCATTTGGACATAGTCGATATAATGATTTAGTTCAACGTAATATGAACAACAAGAAGCCAGCTAGCATATTAGAGCCCTACACGCCGCTGGTAACAAGCATTTCAATTGAGGCAATAATGCATGAAACTATTTCAGAAGAATTAGTGAGCACGAGAATATCCTGCTTTGGTGTTGAAGAATTGGTTATGAACCAAGAAGTAACACCCTCTACATCCTTGATGCCTAAAACCAATTATCAATCTGCCTTATATTTAGAGTTTTCGAACTTTGATGATGGAAAAGTAAATCTGTATTTTCAGTTACCTGAGAAATTTAATGGTATTCAAAGTAATTCCAAAAAACAATGGTTTCAGTGGAACAGCAGAGGTTGGAATTATATTGATCAATCAAATATCGTTAGAGATGAAACCATCGCCTTTGAATGTTCGGGCCAAATATTCATCAATGAGCTCACAGAAGGCGAACCTTTTATTAATAATTGGCTTAAAGTAACATCTACTTCAGATAATGTATTAACACGAGTCTCTCAAGTTCTAACTCAAACAGTTAAATTCAATATATCTGGGGCACAAAGTCCAAATCAAGATATAGAAATCACCGGTATCGAAACACCTGAAGATTATCTATTGGCTATCGGAGAAATTAAACCAATTCATCAACAATCCATTAAATCTCTGCCTAATTTAGGATATAAAAATGGCCCCTATTCTTTCCAATTTAAAACGCAAAATAGAATTGCTGATTTGCAAGACCTTAAACAATTTTTGTTGTTGAAGTTCCCTAAAATCCAAGAGGTATTAATAATTTCTCATAAAGACAATCAAGATTCAAATATTCCAGGCTTGGTGCGTACAATTTTAATTCCAAGATCTAAAAGCGATAATCTGTCAATTGCAAATTGGCCGAAATTCTCTACATTGGAATTAAAACAAATTCAGAACTTTTTACAGGATCATTCTGTTGTTGGTTGCGAATATTCAGTTGAAAACCCGATATATGAGGAAATTGTATTAAAAGGAAATATTGTGATCAAAGCGGGAATGGATAAGAATGAAGCTTCTACGGTAATCAACCAAGCTGTTTTGAAAGGATTTTTAGAATTTACTGGTATCCAGAAAAAAGGATTTAGTTTTGGTAAGAGTATATATACATCGAAAATACTAAGTATTATAAGAAATTTACCATTTATTCAATCAATTACCAATTTTGCATGCTATACTCGATTTCATAACGAGCTGTTACTGCCTGAGAACTTCAATAGCCTAAATTACCGTGTTGAACCCTCCAATATTAATCACATTTTGATACCGTCCTCAGAACATTTTCTAGAGTTAAAGGAATCCAATAAGAAATTAAGTGATGGTATCGGGGTATCAAACATGGCTTTAGAAACTGATTTCGTTATCGACAAATCAAGGTATCTTCAGAAAAATTTAGGAATCGGAAGTCGGAAATTAGGAATAAATTTGAAAATTAATGGGGATATTGACACAGAAAATCATACAATCACGGAATTATTTCTTTAATATTACACGATAAAATGGGGTCACGTAAACGTTCGGAATTAAAAAACTATTTTATTAAGGGAAGAATCCCCAAGGAAGAAGATTTTCAAGATTTAATCGATTCTACTATCAATCTAATGGACGATAGAATTGATGTAGACGAGGACAATGGGCTACTTCTTGAACAAAAGGAAAATAATGCCGTTATTACAGTTAGAAAAAGCCTTGATAACGAAGACTCATTTTGGAGAATTGAATTAGAGGAAGACGACAACGAAAGCTATTTGCAATTCAAACATAATCAAAACGATATACCTATTTTAAGCCTATCAAAAACTGGCAACGTAGGAATTGGAATAGAAAAACCAATCCATAAATTGGATATCGATGGAATGTTAGGTTATCACGGAAGACTTGGATATTACAGATTTGGGGAAGTGAGCGCTGACGGACAATGGCACAGTATAATTGAGGGTATTTCTTCGCCAATTGCTGTTGAAGTTGTTGCGAATTGTGGAGAAAAAGGAGCACATGCCATAACTCATGCCATTGCAGTTTGTACGTTTGGTAATAGTAAAGGCGGCATACAAGCAACCCAGAATTATTTTGGACGTTCAAGAAATAAAATTGAAGTTCGATGGACCGGTGATTATTTTAATTATTCTTTACAAATAAAAACTGGACGTGCATTTTCAAGAGAGACTAAAATAAAATATCATGTAGCTTTATTATGGGAATAATATGGCACTATCAAAAAACTCAGTTATTCAACTAAAACTATCTGCACAAGAAATCAATACCGTCTTGGATGGTTTGGCAGCTATGCCATATAAAGATGTTTTTCACTTGATTGAGAATATTCATCAACAGGTTAAAATCCAATCCAATTCAAATATTGTCGTAAGTAAACAGAATCAAGATTCCATTAATAAGTCCTCACAGTAAAATGACTGCTATGAGTGACAATGTTGCTAAATATTCAATCGACGTTGATTTTGAGATTCCAGAATCATTCGATATTTACGCACTGCGCGATAAAGGCATAAAATTAATTCAGCAGTACAGCGGAACTAGGTGGACAGATCACAACCTACATGACCCAGGAATCACAATCTTAGAGCAAATTTGTTTCGCAATTGCTGATGTTGGCTATCAAACCTCTCAAGCAATTGAATCAGCAATTGAAACCGACCAATTCGCAAGAAGTCCATACTTTAAAATAGATCCTGCAACTACCTCTTTTTACACCTTTGAAGATCTTGCCAAAATCATTCAACAAGATGAGAGAGTTTATAAGATTTTTATTATTCCTTCTCTATCCTATCCAACGGTTTCTGGAATTTATGATTTGGTGGTTTTTTGTGAACAAGGGGCAAATCGCGAGGATGTAAAAAAATGGGTTACCGATATTTCTAATAATTGGAGACCACTTTGCACCAAAATTGAAACGGTGCATTTACCGCCGATTAAACCCATAATAATAGACTTGGAAGTAGAAGTCAATTCAACTGACAATATCCAAGACATCTTACAAACATATATAGTCGCTATTAAGGAATTCCTCAAAGGAAAAAATAAATCATTTACTTTATTTAACGAACAAATTACAGATCCATTATCCTTTTCAAAAAAAATAGGTATCCAACTGCAAGCAGCTGATTTAGTTACTGCAATCAATCAAATAAAATTCACTAAGGATATTATTAACATTAAGTTAATGGATCCAGCGCAAGAATTTATTTGGACACTTATGTTCGATATTCCCTTTGAATTAACAATTGATCCAAAAAGTAAAATTATTTTAAAATACTCTGGAACTACCGTTCATACATGTACAGATAAGCAACTATTTCAGTTTGATAAGAAAAACATATTTAAAAAGAAATCAAACAGTATACGTTATAACGATTCATTAAACAGACATACACAGTTTTCATCACTACAAAAAGGGTTACCTGCTGTTTATAATTTAGATCGGGAATTTCAAGACCCAATTCATGCTGATGATGCAGGCGCTTTGCAACTAAAAGGGATTTTATCTGTTTTTGATTTAGTAATATCCAATTTCATCGGTAAATTAGAAATAATTTATTCCTTTTTAAATAAAAAACATCTGAAATTTGCTGACCTCGCAGAAGAAATGCTACTTCAAATCCCTGGAATTGAATGGGTTTGGATTGATTTTATTGAAAAGTTTGAAGAGGTAAAAGTCACCAAGAAAAAACCATTACGTTATACCTATTGGAAAAATTATTTAACTACGTACAAAGATAAACTACACGAAATGGTCAATATGAGTTCACGTGCGGAACTCGATAATATTGAACAACTAATTTCATCTTATTTATATCTCCTTCAATTGATGGGATTTAATTTAGAATTAATTGTTAAGCCATTAAAACAATTAACGGCACTAGATCGAGCATTTTATTTAGAACGACTACTTGAATACTGGATAGAGAATAAAAACCTCAGAATCCATACTCAAAACAATTTCCATCAAACCTTAATACAACCGAGTTCAACAGGGTATAGAGGAATGATTACAAACGTATTGAATTTAAATTTTGATTCATTTAGTTTTTCTCAAAATATTTCAAAAACATGGGCGAAACTTTGTAAAACAGAAAACCACTCCTATAAAATTGAACAGATAAATTCAATCGCTGATTTTTTTATCTACGGGAGAAATGAAAAGAATTATATCGCCGATAATAACAAAACTACAATTATTAAATCTCCCAATAATTCAATTGGGGTAGTAAATCGCAATTTAAGCCCAGAAGAAACCATAGATTTATGTAGAAAAATAAAAGAAATTCATGATAAATCGGAAGGGTTCATTGTTATTGAACATGCTCTACTTGCACCAGAATTAGAAGAAGCAGTATTCGGCCTTAATTGTCAAATAGAACATGCCCTTAACTTCTATTTAGAACCAAATTTCACCGTAGCAGAAATTTATAAAAAAATTAGTGAAATTGAGAAAGGCATCGATGAAAGAGTAATTAAAATCGAAACTCGCAACGAAGGAAAAAGGCAATTTTGTAATTACATAGTTATAGAAGATATAGAATATAAAATTGATAAATACTATGGATCAGAAAAAGACGGAAAGGAAG
>CAYUNO010000107.1:0-7680 GCA_964446075.1 uncultured Flavobacteriaceae bacterium
CTGTTAGGTACCGTCACCCATTATGGATGGATAGGCCTCCAATGATTGATTAAGTTATTAACAGAAAAAATTTAGTTATCCACACAAAATAAACATTTAAAAATTGCGTTTAATACATACAAATAATGAAGAAACGTTTGGAATTTCGAAACGAAACTTTATTTTTGCCACTTTCAATTAGTACGCATTAACCAAATTGCAGATGAAAAAAACAGTGATGAGTCAACTCACACCCGGAAATTTAAAGAAGCACTTAGCAGCTTTTGCAGCGAATAAGCGCGTTCGACAGGTAGCAGTTGTTGCCTCGGTGTTGGTGTATGCTTGTGCCCCAGCGGATACAGGTGACCTTACCGGTGTTCAAGGAAGACGTCCTTGGTTCCACCCAACACCTCCAGGAATGGTTTATATTCCCTCCGGAACATTCCATACAGGACAAGGTGGTCAAGACGTGTTTGATTCTTATTTGGAGCCAAACAAGCAAATGACAATTACCTCGTTTTGGATGGATGAAACAGAGATTACAAACAACGAATACCGTCAGTTTGTAAACTACGTTGTGGATTCTTTGGCTCGTATCGAAACCGACGACCCAGAATATTATACCGCTGAAGATGAAGACGGTAATAGATACATAAACCACTACAGAGAAGTGGATTGGGAGCGTTACAAAGAAGAATTGTCTGGTTTACTATACCAAGATGAAGAGCGCTTTCAAAATAAAAAGCAAATCGATACACGTAAGTTAGAATATACTTTCCAGTGGTTTGATTACGATAAGGCGGCTCGTTTGGATCGCGATCGTTACAATCCAATGAATCGCAAAGAATTCTTACGTACAGAGACTATTAGAATTTACCCTGATACTTTGTGTTGGGTACGCGATTTCACATATTCTTACAACGAACCTATGGCTCGAGTGTATTTCTGGCATCCCAAGTACGATGACTATCCAGTAGTAGGGGTAACTTGGCACCAAGCTCGTGCATTCTGTCGTTGGAGAACAGATCGCAAAACCGCTTACTGGGAAATCAATGGTTATCTTCCTAATACCGAAGATTTCCGCTTACCTACTGAATACGAATGGGAATACGCAGCGCGCGGTGGAAGAATTGGAAACAAATATCCTTGGGGAGGTCCTTATGCTAGAAACTCTAAGGGATGTATGTTGGCAAACTTTAAGCCCTTGCGTGGTAACTATGGCGTAGACGGTGGTGTTTATCCGGTTCGTGTTGATAGTTATTTCCCGAATGATTACGGATTGTATAATATGGCTGGAAATGTTGCCGAATGGACAAGATCCTCTTGGGATAAAACCAACAACTCTTTTGTGCATGATCTGAATGGTGATAATTTCGTGTACATTCCAGAGCGTGGTAAAGAAGCTCAAAAACCAATCAATGAAAAGCGTAGAGTAATTCGCGGCGGTTCATGGAAAGATGTGGCTTATTACATTGAGAATGGTTCTCGTGCTGCTGAATACCAAGATACAAGCAAATGCTATGTTGGTTTCCGTTGTGTACAATCTTATATTGGCCGTTCTGATAAAGACCGTAAGTAAGATTTCGTTCAAAATTTCTTCAAAATTTCTAATAGACTTATCGAATATTTCGAGTGTTTTATCGTTAACCTAAAAACTATAACCTATAAATTATTATGAGTAACAACAGTATCTTTGAATCAAAAAAGTTCAAAACAATAATGAACTTTGTGTACGGTTTCGGTGCGGCGATCGTAATCGTAGGAGCACTTTTCAAAATTCTTCACTTAAAAGGTGCGGACATCATGTTAACCGTGGGACTTCTTGTAGAAGCAGGTATTTTCGTAATTTCTGCTTTTGAACCGGTTCACATGGAACCAGATTGGTCTTTAGTTTATCCTGAATTGGCTGGTGCAGAACCAACTAAAAAAGATAAAAAATCTGCAGGTGGAAGTGTTTCTCAACAATTAGATTCAATGTTGGCTCAAGCAAATGTTGGTCCTGAGTTAATTGAAAGCCTGGGCAAAGGTTTATCTTCATTAAGCAGTAATGTGGCTGAGATGAGCAGTTTAACCAGTGCTACCGTAGCTACAAAAGAATATGCGGAAAGTGCAACCAGAGCAGCAACAAATATGGCAAGTATTGCAGATAGTTCTGCTATGGTTTCTGATTCAATGGGTTCCTTCTCACAAGGTTTGAGCGGTGCTTTAGCTAATTTAGCTAGTACAGAAGCCGCTGCCGGTGAGTTCAACATGGAATTGAACAGATTAAACCGTAACTTGAGCAACTTGAACTCAATTTATGGTAACATGTTGACAGCCATGGGTGGTACCAAGTAATACTTGAATATCACATCT
Organism: uncultured Flavobacteriaceae bacterium; assembly: GCA_964446075.1. Lineage (GTDB taxonomy): Bacteria > Bacteroidota > Bacteroidia > NS11-12g > UBA955 > JAGKXC01. The sequence goes on from CAYUNO010000107.1 coordinate 2,335, forward strand.
AATTAATACCACAATAATAAAAGGAGAAAATTAAATGGCAGGTGGTAAATTGTCAGCTCGTCAGAAGATGATTAACATGATGTATCTTGTGTTAACCGCTCTTTTGGCATTAAACGTTTCAAAGGAAATTATTAAGGCGTTCAACCTTATTGAGAATTCTTTGGATAAATCTACTCAAAATTTAGATCAGGCAAATGCACAGATTATAGCTGCTCTTGGAAAAGATGGCGAAAATCCAGGTGCGAAAGCAGCTAAAAAATACGCAGAAGAAGTGGCTTCTTATGCAAAGGCTTTAACTGATTATCTTAATAACATCAAAAAAGAGTTGTTAATTAAAACAGGGGATGGTAAAGATCCAAAGATGGGTCGTAAACAAGAACCTGAAGCAGTATTGGTACCCGGTGGTGTTCCTGAGTTAGCTCAAGGGGATAATATGGAAGTACACGCCAATTATTTTGTGGTTGAAAATGGCGGTAAAGGAGGTAAAGATTTATTGAAATTAATCAATGATACAAGAACCAAGATGTTAGGCGTTTTAACCAAAGCATCCAATGATCCGCTACTAGGTAAAGATGCTGAGTCGAAAGCATTTTTGAAGCGTGAAGCTGAAAAAATTGCCACCAAGACTACATTGTATGCCAGTGAGAAATTAAACGCAAATGGAATACCTGAATGGGTAGGAATGTATTTAGAACATTCTCCTCTGGGTGGTGTTTTTGTAATGTTGAGTAAGTTGGAAAACGATGGTCGTGCTTTGGAAAAAGAAATCAATACTCTTTTGGCACAATCAGTAAACGCTACCGACTTTAAATTTGATAAAACAATTGCTGTAGTTTCTGCAAAGACTGGAGCCGTGTTAACCAATCAAACTTATGAAGCAGATATCTTATTGGCGGCATACGATTCTCGTAAGCAAATGAGTATCTCGGTTAATGGTAGACCCATCGAAGTAGTAGATGGAGTTGGAAAGTACAAGGTAACAAGCGCTACTCCGGGTGGACAAAAATATAAAGTCACTATCGCTGTACCTAAGCCAGGTGGTGGTTCTACAAATATCGAAACAGAAGCTGAGTATAGCGTTTTTGCTCCCCAGGCTGCGATTTCAGCTGACGAGTTAAATGTATTCTATGTTGGTTTACCTAACCCAATTTCAGTATCGGTTGGTGGGGTTGATCCCAAAAATGTTCAAGTTACCTCATCCGGTGGTGGTGTAATTTTGAAGCCAAACGGACCTGGTAAATATTTTGCTTCTTTACCAACACGTAACGGTAACGAATGTATCATCAAAGTGCAAGCTAAATTGCCTGATGGTAGAACCGTGAATATGGGTGAGAAGAAATTTAAAATTAGAAATGTACCTAAGCCAACCTTCAAATTAGGTGGAATTGGTTTCGCTGGTGATGTTTCTTTGAGTGGTTTGCGTATTCAATCAGAAGCAACAGCCCCATTAGAAAACTTCGTATATGACGGTGTTAAGTACAACGTTATGTCGTTTAAGTTCTCTTGCTTGGGCCGTACTATTGGTTACAAAGAACAAATGGTAAATGGAAAGAGCTTATCGGCAATTCAAGGCTACTTAGGTGGTTTGAAACCCGGTGATAAGATCTTCTTTGAGCAAATACGTGTAGTAGGACCAGATAATGTTCCAAAGTTTTTGGATAACGTATCTGCTACACTTTCTAAATAAACACAACGATGAAAAAACTATTGATTGTTTTGACTTTGTTCTCTGTAGCTTCTGCTAAGAGTCAAGGTTTCCCCGGATTCCCTGGATTCGGTGGAAGTTCTGAACCTGAAAAATCCTCAGGGGGTGCTTCCGGTGGTGGCGAGGCTAAACCTCCCGTATCCGGTTCTGCAGATATCGTAATACCTGAAATTGGTACTCATTACGATGATCCTGCAAGAGCACATTATGAGCCTGAGTACGTAAACCAGGATACCAACATTGTTAATCAGCAGGGTATTGTAATTTCTAGACCGTACCTACGCGCCGAAGACATTAAGTTTAGGAAGCGTGTATGGAGAGTAATCGATACTCGTCAGAAAATGAATAAATGTTGGGTATGGCCAAGGCAGCCTGTTCGTCAGATCTTTTGGGATTTGGCAACAAAAGGTTTGGTAAAAGCCTATAGAACCGATTCATTCAACGTTTTAATTACGCCAGAGGATATTCTTCGTATTACTGCAGATATTAAGACTGTATCTAAACAGAGAGAAGGATCGGAAGATCCAGATGATTTGGTGGATTCTACATTCCCCGTATATTTCACTTGGGAAGAAATTAACAAGTTTGAAATTATGGAAGACTGGGTGTTTGATTTCAAACACGGAGAATTAAAACCAATCATCATCGGAATTGCTCCTATACGTGAAATTGATAAAGGGGGCGGGTTGGTAGTTCAGAGCAAGCCTTATTGGTTGAGAATGGACGATTGCAGACCCACTTTAGCTAAATCCGAAGTATTTAACCGTACTAACGATGCGATGCGTTTAAATTGGGATCAGTACATGAACCTTCACCGTATGTTTGATAGTTATATTGTGAAAACCTCTGAGTGGAACGATCAATATATCTACGATCAACCCGATTACAAACAAAATGGTTTAGCTGCTTTGTTGCGTGCAGAAGAATTCAAAAATCAAATGTTCATTTGGGAACATGATCTTTGGGAGTATTAATAATTAAATAGTTAAAATAATCGATAGAAGGCCGTTCATTTGAACGGCCTTTTTTTTGTTATACATTTTGCAGTGTATTAAATTTTGAAATTGATGTTTATTACAATACTCTCCCATAATTTATTGGTATTGTCATTTAAAAATCGTACTTTTGCAGTTCGTTTAAATCAACGAGGAAGTGAAAACTGAATATCTCGCAATCGAGTTTGTTAAATTAAAAGAAGGCAAGCACGAATTAGATTTTCAGGTAGATCAGAAGTTCTTTGAATTTTTTGGAAACGAGGAAGTACAGCATGCAGAGCTTTCCATACTTGTAGATGTTGAAAAGTCTACAAATTGGATGAATCTGTTGTTGAATATTTCGGGTAACATTCATTTGAATTGTGACCGTTGTTTAGAGTCTATAGGATTTCCTATAAAAACCAAATATAGAATCATGGTAAAATTAGACAGTTTGGAAGAAACCCCGCCTGCTAATGAAGATCAAGAGACAGAATTGGTTTATTTGAAATCCAGCGATTATAAACTTAGCGTAGCACAACAAGTGTATGAAACCAGTTTGTTAGCCTTACCCATGCTTAGAAATTGCGATTTATTAGACGTTAAGCCTTGTAATGCAGACATGTTAGCGAAATTGGATAAGTTGCAAGCTAGTACCTCAGATACCGAAGAATCCATTGATCCACGTTGGTTGAAACTTAAAGAAATACTTAAAAAATAAAAGGAAATGGCACATCCTAAACGAAAAATATCAAAAACACGTCGCGATAAGCGCCGTACACACGACAAAATCGAGGTTCGTCCTATGATTGCTGATCCAGTAACCGGAGATGTATCTCTGTATCACCGAGTAAATTTAGAAACAGGAATGTATCGCGGCCAAAAGGTAATGAAGGGCCGCAACGAAAACTAACCGATGAAGATTGGTATTGACGCGATGGGAGGGGATTATGCCCCACTTGAAGCTGTCAAAGGAGCTTCGCTCACGAAACAAAAACATCCTCACCTCGAATTGGTTTTATTCGGAGTGAAGGAGGATATTTTGCGTGTTTGTGAAACCGAATCTATACCTACTTCTTATTTCGATATTGTTGATTGCCCAGAGGTGATCGAAATGGCGGAGCATCCGGTTAAAGCCTTAGTGGCAAAACCGAACTCCTCATTAGCACAGGGTTTCTATGCCTTAGCTAAACAAAATGTCGATGCATTTCTTAGTGCCGGTAACACCGGTGCTATGTTAGTTGGTTCCTTGCAATTCTTGAAAACCGTTGATGGTCTTGATAGACCTTGCTTATCGGCAGAGATTCCAAGACCGGATGGTATACCGGGTTTGTTGCTGGATGTTGGTGCAAATTCGGACTGTAAACCTGAACATCTTCACAAATTTGCTATTATTGGTAGCTTGGTGTATTCAATGATGCATCAAACTAAAAATCCTAAAGTGGGGCTGTTAAATATTGGTGAGGAAAGTGAAAAAGGAAATTTATTAACCAAAGCAACCCATCAGCTACTTGCACATACCGATGAAATTAATTTTGTTGGAAATGTAGAAGGTCGCGATATTTTTAGCGATCATTCCGATGTAGTTGTTTGTGACGGATTTACAGGAAATGTAGTGATTAAACTTTGTGAAGGTCTTTATTATCGATTCGCTAAACGCGGAATCGAAGACGAATACTTAGATAAGTTTAATTTTAAAAATTACGGAGGTAGCCTCATTCTTGGGGTTAATGCTCCCGTTGTTGTAGGTCATGGTATTACCAAAGCACCTACATTTGTAAAAATGGTAGAATTAGCAGCAGAGGCAGTGGAAAGTGGTTTAATTCGATCCATCCAAAATGCAATGAAATCTTTTTCAACCGTTTCTTAATTACATTCTTAAATGAAAATTCAAGCCGCAATTACCGCTGTAGGTGGATTTGTTCCTGAGACAGTATTAACCAACTTCGACTTAGAAAAGATGGTCGATACTACCGATGAATGGATACGTACACGTACCGGTATTGTTGAAAGACATATATTAAAGGAAAAAGGTCAGGCATCTTCCGATATGGCTGCGAAAGCAGTACTTAATATGTTGGAGAAACGCGGAATTTCACCCTTGGAAATTGATGTTATCGTTCTAGGTACTGTAACTGGAGATTACATTTTCCCGGCTACTGCTAATGTATTAGCGGATAAAATAGGTGCAAAAAACGCATGGGGTTTCGATGTTTCAGCTGCTTGCTCTGGCTTTCTATTTTCATTAGAAACTGCTTCGCGATTCATTCAGTCAGGCGCCTACAAGAAAGTAGTGGTAGTAGGAGTAGATAAGATGTCAGCTATCGTAGATTACGAAGATCGAAATACCTGCATCATTTTTGGAGACGGAGCAGGATGTGTTTTACTTGAACCTAACGAAGAAGGATTAGGAATTGTAGATTCAATACTTAAAGTGGATGGTAGTGGAAGAGAATGGTTGTATCAACCCGCGGGCGGTTCAATGAATCCGCCATCAGAGGAGACAATTAGAAACAAACAGCATTACGTACACCAAGAAGGTAAGACCGTATTCAAGTTTGCAGTTACCAATATGGCCGATGTAAGTTATGCAATCATGGAACGTAACGGCCTTACTGCGGAAAATGTTAATTGGTTAGTACCCCACCAAGCCAATCTCCGTATTAT
>CAYUNO010000108.1:0-7668 GCA_964446075.1 uncultured Flavobacteriaceae bacterium
CTTAAGAATAATAGAAAGCTGAAACAGTGGCTCAATAAGGTATCGGACAGCTACTAGAAGATCAGAAAAAATAGGCAATATAATCAAATACTTTTCCTCCATTTTCGGAAAATGAAGTTCAAAGAATACAAATAAATTTTTCAAAATTAGATTCAAAATTAACACCACATTGCACCAACTTAGTCAACACGCATAATCTTGATGACAATTTAATTACAATCATCCAAGTCGCCATTCCAAAAACTAGCCAGTTTGCAACAACTCCAACAGTTTAAATTCCGCAATTCCAATGTTTAAAAACACCCATTAAACTTAAAACCCCATCAATTTCCCCCTCTCAATTTCGTAAATTTGTTATTATGAAGTCCTATCCCTACCAAATTCAAAACTGGGAAGAATACCAGGAACAATATGCTCGAAGCGTTGAAAATCCAGAAGGATTTTGGGCCGATATAGCCCAGCACTTTCAATGGAAACAACCTTGGGACAAACTGTTATCCTGGGACTACAAAACAGCAAAAACAGAATGGTTCCAAGGGGCCGAACTCAACATTACTGAAAATTGTATCGATAGGCATGCTCAAACACAACCCAATGCAGTAGCCATTCTCTGGGAATCCAACAATCCCGATGAACCCAGCGTTTCATACACCTATCAACAACTACTCGATAAAGTAAACGAACTTTCTCATGTACTCACCAACTTAGGAGCTAAAAAAGGCGATCGAATCTGCATTTATATGGGAATGATTCCCGAGCTGGCTTTTGCCGTTCTCGCTTGTGCCCGAATCGGTGCTATACATTCCGTTATTTTTGGCGGTTTCTCCGCACAAAGCATCGCAGACAGAATTCAGGATGCCCAAGCCTCCATCGTAATTACTTGCGATGCAGCCTATCGGGGCAATAAAACCATCGGCCTAAAAGACATCATAGACGAAGCCCTTCCAAAATGTCCAAGTATTCAAAAAGTACTGGTTTATAATCGAACCCATTCCGTGGTGAGCATGATCAAAGACCGCGATCATTGGTGGCACGAGGAAATTGAAAAAGTGACCCTTCAAGGCAATTCTCATTTCCCAGCAGTTGCCACTCAGGCGGAAGACGAACTATTTATTCTATACACTTCCGGCTCTACGGGCAAACCCAAGGGGGTGGTTCATACCACTGCCGGTTATATGGTATGGGCTAACTACACCTTTGTGAATGTGTTTCAATATCAACCCGGACAAATCCATTTTTGTACTGCCGATATTGGCTGGATTACCGGTCATTCCTACATCGTTTATGGACCCCTTAGTGCGGGAGCAACCACATTGATGTTCGAAGGTATTCCTACATGGCCCGATGCAGGAAGATTTTGGGAAATCGTTGACAAATACAAGGTCGATATCCTGTACACAGCCCCCACTGCCATCCGAAGTTTGATGGGATTTGGCTTAGATCCGTTAAACAACAAAGATCTTTCCACCATCAAAGTGCTCGGCACCGTGGGAGAACCCATCAACGAGGAAGCCTGGAATTGGTACCACCAACATATCGGTAAATCTCAAGCACCAATTGTAGACACCTGGTGGCAAACCGAAACCGGAGGGATCATGATTTCTAATATCGCCGGGGTTACGCCCGCTAAACCCACTTTCGCTACCTACCCATTGCCCGGAATTCAACCTGTACTAGTAGATGAAAACGGCAACGAAATTCAAGGCAACAATGTATCCGGAAACTTGTGCATTAAATTCCCCTGGCCCGGCATAATTCGCACAACCTATGGCGACCACCAACGCTGTCAGCAAACCTATTTCTCCGTTTACAACAACCTCTATTTTACTGGCGATGGGTGTTTACGGGACGAAAACGGCATGTACCGAATTACCGGCAGAGTAGACGATGTGCTCAATGTATCCGGACACAGAATTGGCACCGCCGAGGTAGAAAATGCCATAAATATGCATGCCGGAGTAGTAGAAAGCGCGGTGGTAGGCTACCCCCATGATATCAAAGGGCAAGGAATCTATGCCTTCGTGATTTTTAATGCCTTCCACGAAAACGAAGAACTTACCCAAAAAGATATATTAGCCACCGTCTCCAAAATTATTGGCCCTATAGCCAAGCCCGATAAAATTCAATTCGTTAGCGGATTACCCAAAACACGGAGCGGTAAAATCATGCGCAGAATTTTACGAAAAATTGCCGAAGGGGAGTTGGAACAAATTGGCGACACCACAACCTTGTTAGACCCCCAAGTGGTAGAAGAAATTAAAAACGGTAGAATTTAACGAAACCTAAATTCAACCAAATTGGTTTTGATTCCATCAAACACCCAAATCCTCAGTTAATATTTCTTTTTCACTCAAGTAAACCTAAAAATAAAAAGGCAGGCGTCTCCGCCTGCCTCTAACAATTAATTCAATAACAATCAGGCTATCAACGAATCCAATAAGACCATTGAAAACCCAGTGAAATATCTTACGGACTTACTAAATTCAAACTGATATTAAAATACAATGGGTTAGTTAAGCTATTCACCATCACATAAGGTGCATCGCTCGCTAATCCAAAGGCACGATAAATTTCACTGCCATCTTCCAAGCGATCCACATCGTAGCGATAATTCAATCTATATCCCGCCTGAACACTCAGCCATATGAAGTCTTTCAACGAAAACTCATACACCATGCGCAAACGAATCTCGCCTCGGCGAATTTCTAAATCGTCATTACGCATATTGTAACCCGCTACCTCCGTGTTATTTCGCCATAATCGATAGCTCTGACCTTCCAATTCATACCCCGCAAACAACATGTTTCTACTGTTAATGGTTCTTCTTACGTGTGCTCTAGCAGGGAACAAAATCTCCGTACCCCATTTATTGGCCACATCCGTTGAATTATAAAATAAAATAGGAATGTAATTCAACTCCCCAACACGATATGTTCTAGCCAAACCCACACCCCATTGCTTCTTCTCAGTTGGACGCTTACCATAAATCAACGCTGCTGAATACTTCATGTACTTTAATGGCATGAATTTGCCAAACTGATAGTCTCCACTCATATCTGCCGAACCTTGGAATAATAAAAATCGGGTATCATTCAAGGGCTTGAACAACGTAGTATTTATCCCCATGGTACGCAAACCGTACTCACTCAGCGATTTCATCATGGCGTTGTTTAATTGATCCGGATTCTCAAATTGGTACCGCTGTTCCCAATAATTAGCACCCAATTGCCATACAATATTCGTCTTTGAAATCACCGGAATATTGCATCCTATGCGTATTCCGTTGGACGACAAAACCTGCATAGAATCTGGTAGTCTGTTGGAGCCATATGCCAAACTGTTCCCTGATTTGTTCCGAATAGAATCGGCTTTCATGTTGTATCCCAATTGATAATCATAACCGATGCTGATCAACTTAGCTGGACTTAAACCCTCAATCTTTGGACTACAAAAACGCTTTGCACCTTCGGCAGCAAATCCTACGTTATCATACATGCTAAAATCTTCATCGTCTGCAGGTGCCGCTGTATCGGCAGGCGCCGATGTCGCTGTGCTCGCCTGAGAATAAGCAAAGCTCGACAATCCAAAGGAGCAAATAAAAATCAGCGCCGACGATTGCCAGCGCTGTGTAATCAATAATTTTTGCATGGATTATTTCTTTACAACCAAACGTTTCCAAACATCGGTTCTACCCAAAGCAGAAACGCCAATATATCCGCGAATCTCCAACGAATTGGGATCCGTCATTTTAATGGTGCAACTGTACGTGCTACCATTCAAAGGATCGTAAATAGTACCATCCGCCCATTCGTCGTTGCCTTTGTAAACGAAGTCTTTCAACATCCTGTAACCTTTCAAAGGAACATTCTGCAAATTGGGATCAGGATTGTTTTTATCCGTTTTGGGTTGTTTAGTTACGGGATCAATGGGTTCTTTTAACCACACGATTCTACCGTAATATTTTGCACCAATTTTTTCAACCTTTACACGAGCTCTGCCATTGCTTGGCTCCCAAACACCCAACAAACGATCGCCGCCATCTTGAGCAACGAAAGCAGTAAATAAGCCAGCGATCATCACTAGCAACATCGATAAAATGTATTTTCTCATAATTAAAATTTAATGTTTTTGATTTTTACCAAAGAACATCAACATTGAATTGGAGCCGGTTGATAGTCCTATGAATTTTTTAAATATCTTTATATTTTATATTAAATTCTTAAACAACTGAGGGCTATTTGTATGTCAACTCAAACTCAAAATCCCCCTTAAACACCATATCGGCATCGATATCTTTTGCTAAGGCAGCATCCACTACTATGTAAAACTGCTTCTCTCCAAAAAACTCACCCGCCGTGGCTTCTGTAGAAGGGGCCAAGGACACAGAGTTAGACCCTGCTTTTACTGGATTCAACACCGCTAATTCCTTCATATTTAAGTCTTTATTATCACTTGCAAGACTTAACACAAACGAACTAACACCATCAAAATTTGCAGAATCTCCAGCTTTCAAGGTGGCTGCTTTCAATGTAGCGCCAGTAATTTTTACACCATCAACGTATTTATCACCCAAAATTGCTTTGAGGTCTACGTTCACGGTGTACTGCACTGGATTCGCACCTTCAAACAAAGGTCCAGCCAAGGTAAATTCAACATCTTTCATTTGGAAGGTGGTCTTCTCTCCCCCGCCGCAACTAGCCATAAACACAGCAACTGCGACAAATAATAAACGAACGGCTCTATTCATAGCCGGCAATTTATCAATTTTCTATAAGATAGCAAACTTTAGTTCTACACTACTGCAGAATAAAGATTACTTGAGTAAGTACATTCTTGGAACTAAATCCAATCATAGATCTTACGGCCGCTTTATTATCCTTACTTGCACACAACAATGGAAATGGACACGCAAATTCTACACCTTTCAACTTGGCTACCTCTTCCGATTTCAATGAAGCAGTAATGGGGGTACCTCCTATAGAAAGCGTACCTGAATACGCCGTTTTCGGGAAATTCTTATCGCCATCCCAATTAATATTTATGCCAATACCTTTCACAAATCCCTCGGCCGTTGTGGATACAATTACCCCACTTGATTCGAACATATATTCTTTTCCGCCGCCTTTTTCCTTCTCCGATGACACTTCCCCAAACAAAGCCTTCACATTGGAAAAATTAGTTTTCGGATTGATCTCCGATCCATTTACCATTAACTTTTTCTCATCGGGCATGCTTATATCCAAAGTAGTTTGTGCGAAAATGCTTGTAATAGACGCCAAGAAAACAACTCCAACAGCCACCCGTTTTAATACGATAGATTTCATTGTTCAATGATAACTAAAATTATGGCCGATAAAAAATCCAAAACCCCAAAATAAAAACAACACAAAATAAACATAATCAATCATTTGGTTGTTTCATACCCATCGGAGAACCACAATCCATAACCTCAATTAAGCAATACGATTTCATTTTTGTAGGTCTTGGCGCGTCTGCAAGTCTCACTTTATTAGCACTCCATAAATACAATCTGCTTGAAAACAAATCCATTTTAATTATTGAGCCCGAAGCAAAAAACATCAATGATAAAACCTATTGTTTTTGGGCTGCAGAAACCGATTCTATAGTCCAAGATTTAAAACCCATCATTTCTAAATCTTGGACTTCTGTATCGGTCGCCAACCAATCGAAAAGCCCTTTACTACCATTGCAATATTGGCAAATAAGTAGCATCGATCTTTACCAAAAACTGGACGAAATGATCATTGATTTCGGTTGGGAAATAATGGCAAAAAAAGTAGAGGTCATCCAAACTAATCAGGCAGACAAGCCCTTCATTCAAATCGATTACCAAATTCTTACCGCAGATATTGTTTTCGATTCCCGAAATCCCCAATTCCATACACCTAAAAACTTCGAAACTCACCTTTGGCAAAGTTTCGTGGGATGGAAAATCAAAACCAAGGAGTTGTACTTCCAACCCAACGACTTCCGAATGATGGACTTTACAACTCCACAGGACAATTTTACCCAATTTGTATACGTGCTTCCATATTCGGAACACGAAGCATTGATTGAAATCACCCGTTTTGGTAAAGAAGTAATCCCACAAGATTTGGCTGAGTTGCGCTTAACCGAGTACATACACAATTTCAATGTTGCCTATTCCATAGAAGATACTGAAACCGGATGTATTCCCATGAGTAATGCCCAATTAAAAACCCACCCATTGCCGGGCGTTATAAACTTGGGAGGCAGAGCGAACCTTATCAAGCCCAGCACCGGTTATGCATTTAAATCGATGTACTCGCACGCCGATAAAATTGCTGAAACGATAAAAAGGCAAACAACAAACTCGTGGAAATCGTTTACCCTTGAATCCCATTCCCTATTTCCAACTAAAGCACCGTCAAGATTTAAGTTTTACGATAGCCTGTTACTTAAAATTCTGGACCAACAACCCCACTGGGGCAAACCCATCTTCGAACAGTTATTTAATCGTGTGCAAATTCCACAAGTAATGCAATTCTTGGACGAAAAAACTACGCTAATTCAAGATATACATATTTTAAGAAAATTACCCTTCAAACCCTTTTTACGCGTACTTTTTCAACACCCTTTTATACAATCCTTGTACCGCCCACTTGGCCTATTATTAATCGCGGCAACTTTACTGTTACTCGGCAATTCGTACTTGCAAACAATCATCGGCGATTCATTATTGATACTTGGACTAATAACTGTTGGAATTCCGCACGGTGCCGTAGATCATTTACTGGAAACCAAACAATGGAATAAACAAGCAGCCCCCGGATTTATAGTCAAATATTTATTGATTGGCGCACTGTTTGCCGCAACTTGGTTATTGCTTCCGAACCTATGCTTGATGTTTTTTCTGTTGTATTCTGCTTGGCATTTTGGTCAGGCCGATGGAGAACTTTGGAGAATGTCTAAACCCCAAACCCTGAGCTGGGGAACTACAGTTTTATCGTTTATAATATTATCGCACTGGAAAGAATCTGCCGAAATAATTTCTGGTATAACAGGCACAAATTGGAACACCTTCCAAATTTCGGGAGACTTGCAATCGAAACTTCAATTCATTTCACCCTTTATCGCCATCGTCTTTTTCCCTTGGGTTTATTATTCAGTTAAAAATCGAAACTGGGGAATGAGCATTACTATCGTATGGCTAGTAGCCTCCGCCATGCTGCCTTTGATGTGGTCGTTTGGCCTGTATTTCATCGGCCAACACAGCATCAACGGTTGGTACAAAATCAAAAAACATTTACAAATCTCTCATCAGCGTTTATGGGTGCAATCCTTGCCCTTTCATCTAGGAGCTTGGGGATTGCTGTTGCTGTTTTATGGGTTATTCCGACAATCGTCCCTTGATTCAAATTCCACCCATTTCAACCTCATAAACTACGTACAAAATCTAAATCCCAATTTGTCAACCTGGGCTCTGTTTTTTATTTTCTTGGCCTGCATCAGCCTTCCTCACACGCTAGCGATGCATAAACTTTATAAAAAATAATTTATCATTGATGTTGATAGCATCTACCATTGAGACTAGTAGTCCTTCGTTTACAACGTACTCCGGATTGGGTTATTCCTGAACATTGCACGGCCCCTGAAGCTGCAGGATGTCTTGGTGCCGATACCGAT
>CAYUNO010000109.1:0-7657 GCA_964446075.1 uncultured Flavobacteriaceae bacterium
GGGAGTTGATATTAAATACGGTGATTCCGCTAAAGTACCCGTGATGTTATACGATGCAAAATTAAGTCAAGATATTGCCGATGCACTGCTAAAAGAGGGAATCTATGTAATTGGATTTTTCTATCCAGTAGTTCCGAAAGATCAAGCCAGAATAAGAGTTCAGTTGAGTGCCGCCCATGAATTTGAACACATCGATAAAGCAGTTGCTGCATTTACGAAAGTAGGTAAATCGCTAGGAGTTATTTAATTCCTTAGTAAACTGATTATATTTGCCTTTTGCACATAAATTATGTCTGTTTGGAGAAAGAAACCAGTAGCTTTATATCAAGCTGAAGCCAACAAAAGCGATTTGAATCGCGTACTTACAAGATGGGGTCTAACATCATTGGGAATAGGAGCAATTATCGGGGGTGGTATTTTTACCTTAACTGGTATTGCCGCACATAACCATGCTGGGCCCGCGTTAGCATTGGCTTTCGTAATTGCTGGAATTGGTTGTTTGTTTGCATCCTTGTGTTATGCAGAATTCGCATCGGTATTACCTGTAGAAGGATCCGCATATGCTTATGCATATGGTACAATAGGGGAGTTGTTTGCTTGGTTTATCGGTTGGAATCTAATTTTAGAATACATGATGGGAGCAACTACCGTAGCAGTGGCATGGAGTGGTTATTTTAATAAGTTGTTACATTTATTCCACATCAATTTACCTGAGTTTTTGGTTAACGATCCTGCTACTTTCAATCATGGAGTTTCTATTGCAAATTGGAATTTTGCATTTAATCTTCCTGCATTTTTAATTACTTGGGTAATCACGGCCATTTTGATTAAAGGAATAAAAGAAGCAGCGTCTACCAATAACATCATTGTTGTATTAAAGGTGGCCGTTGTGTTATTTGTAATTATTGTTGGATCGTTTTATGTGGATACCAATAATTGGGAACCCTTTATTCCTGCTGAAAAAATGGGCGAAGATGGTAAAATTCATTTTGGTGTTGGAGGTGTATTAACCGCAGCTACCATCGTTTTCTTTGCCTACATTGGATTTGATGCAGTATCTACTCAAGCAGGGGAAGCAATCAATCCTAAAAAAGATGTACCGTTCGCAATTATTGCGTCTTTAGTAATCTGTACTGTTTTATACATTTTGGTTTCGTTGGTGTTAACAGGAATGGTGAAGTACGATCAATTGGATTTAAAGGCTCCTGTTGCATCGGCATTTTCCGGTGCAGGAATTAATTGGGCAACTTACTTAATTACGATTGCAGCCACTGCCGGGTTAATGTCCGTAATGCTAGTGATGATGTTGGGTCAGACAAGGATTTTCTTGGGAATGGCTAAGGATGGCCTTTTACCTAAGGGAATGTTTGGGACCTTGCATCCAAAGTTCAAAACACCGTATAAGAGCACCATTTTAGTTGGATTTATAGTTTCTTTGGTAGCGGCTTTAACTCCCATTGAAAAAGTATCGGAAATGTGCTCTATGGGAACCTTATTGGCATTTGCTATGGTTTGTGTGGCGGTTTTAGTGTTGCGCATTAAACAACCCGAATTGGATAGACCCTACCGCACGCCTGCAGTTTACTTTGTTGCACCTGCTGGTTTTTTATTCAATATTTTTTTGATGACTAATGTGCAGCAAAATACTTGGTATGCGTTTTTAATTTGGGGTTCATTGGGTGTCTTGGTTTACTTCTTATACAGTCGTAGACATTCGAACTTAAATAACTTATAACTTTATTTAGGGCGGCAAAACCGCCCTTTTTTATGCAAACACAAAAACTAGGTTTATTTGATTCTGTGCTCCTTGTCTCGGGAAGCATGATAGGCAGTGGTATTTTCTTGGTTACCTCGGAGATGACGAGGGATTTAGGGAATCCAGTGTATGTGATGATTGCTTGGTTGTTGGGTGGAGTTATAACGCTGTTGGCGGCATTGAATTTTGGGGAGCTTGCTGCTATGATGCCAACAGCTGGTGGACAATACAACTTTATCTCGAGAATTTATGGTAAAACCATGGGTTTTGTTTATGGTTGGTCAGTATTTACAGTAATACAGACTGGAGTAATTGCAGCCGTTGCCATGGCTTTTGCCAATCACGTCGCCGTATTTTATCCAGCTTTAGCAGAGAACCACGGAATTGAGATATTAGCTATCGGTTCCATAATTACATTGACCTTTATCAATTCACGTGGGGTTTCGGAAAGTAAATGGGTACAAAGGATATTTACCTTAGCTAAATTACTAGCATTAGCACTCTTGATTGTAGGTGGCATTTTAGTGATGATGAATTTCTTCCCAACGCTAACTTCCAACTTTCATATTAGTACAAATAATCTTTTTGAAGCCAAACAATGGGCAAGGAGTTTAACTCCAGCAATTCTGGAACAAGCTGAACAGTTGGGAGTAGAGTCGTATACCGTGTCTGATTCAGTTTACAACTCAGTTGAACAATTCACCTGGATGAAAATAGGTGGTTACTCCTTGTTTTTAGCATTTACGGGTGCGATGGTAGGTAGCTTGTTTTCTTCGGATGCATGGCAAGGCATTACATTTATGTCGAACGAGGTTAAAAACCCTGCTAAAACGATTCCTAGAGCATTGTTCTTCGGTACACTGATTGTTACAATAGTTTATATTTTAGCAAATCTTGCGTATTTTGTTATTTTGCCTATCGATGCTATTGCCCATGCCGATGCAGATAGGGTGGGTGTGGCTGCTGCCGATCGATTATTGCAAGGTTGGGTAGGTAACAGTGAGTCAAGTGTGTTAGCGCTATTATTAATGGCTGGTTTAGTGGTTGTTAGTACTTTTGGGTGCAATAATGGACTCATACTCGCTGGTAGCAGATTGTACAAAGCCATGGCCGATGAGGGTTTGTTTTTTAAACAGGCATCGGAATTAAATCACAACAATGTTCCAGCTAAGGCATTATGGATGCAGGCAGCGTGGTCATCTGTTCTTTGTTTAAGTGGCTCCTATGGAGATTTACTGAATTATTGCACATTTGCTTCTCTCTTGTTTTATATCATCACGGTGTTAGGGGTGATTTTATTGCGTGTACGAGAACCCGAAGCCGATAGACCATATAAAGCGTGGGCTTATCCAATTTCAACTATAATTTATTTATTACTGGCAGGCATAGTTGCTATAGGCATATTAATTAGTAAATTTAAAATCGCAGCCACCGGAATTGGCATAGTCGCTTTGGGCTGGCCTATCTACTATTTTTTCGAGAGAAGTAGAAAGACGCAGATTCAATAAACGACATTGATAAAAAGTATCGTTAATCCGATTATTTAAACGTAATAGAGTTACACTTAACTCAAATTAGGACTAAAAGACAGGGTATTTTCGAAATCGAAACGCTTATTTCGGATATGTGCAATTTGCTTTAACGTAGGCATTAAGTCTTTTAATTGATCTAAATATAGACTTTGGTCTCCATCGCTTAATGCTTCGTTGGGTTGATTATGCACTTCGATAATTAATCCATCTGCACCCGCTGCAATGGCAGCAGCAGAAACAGGTGAAACCAAGTCTCGAATCCCTGTTCCCTGACTCGGATCCAAAATGATGGGTAAGTGACTCAAGGATTTAATTAATGGAATTGCTGCAATATCAAGTGTATTGCGTGTTGCATTTTCAAACGTTCTAATACCTCGTTCACATAAAATTACGCGTTCATTACCACTACTTACAATGTATTCAGCAGCCAACAGCCATTCTTCAATGGTACTGCTCATTCCTCTTTTTAACAGCACAGGTTTTTTACTTTTCCCAAGAGCTTTTAACAAGGGATAGTTTTGCATGTTTCGAGTACCCACTTGAAGTATATCAACATATTCTTCTAACTCCTCAATTTTATCAACGCTCATTACCTCGGAAACCACCCCCAATTTGTATTTATCAGCGGCTTCTCGAATCAATTTCAAGCCTTCCGTTTTTAGTCCCTGAAATGAATAAGGACTCGTTCTTGGCTTGTATGCTCCACCTCGTATAAATTGAATGTTGAGTTTCGACAAATATTCACTAATAGTAAAAATTTGTTCTCTATTTTCAATAGCACATGGACCTGCAATCAACACCAAATCCTTACCAAAAGTTACACCATTTACGTCAAATTCAGTGTTCTCTTTCTTCCACTCTCGGCTTACCAATTGGTATGGTTTTCTGTGGCTCATAAATTTTGGTATTAGTTGGGTTTCGTATAGGTAACAATCAAACGTGTTTTTTTGTTGTCGATAACTACACGAGAACCTGAGACCGGCACATCCGTAGGAATCGTCAATAAAAGTCCGTTATTGATTTCTTTATTTAGATTGGCTTTTGACGACAAAACACCTTGTATTTGTCGAGTAATATCGAATTTATAATAGTACCCTTTTTCATTCAGTAAACCACCAAACGTACTAGACCCGCCATCTTTTGTTAAGGAATTGCGATTGCTACTGCTGCTTAAAGGTTGAAATAAGTTTAATCGAGGAGGAGCGTAATACATTGGAGTAGCCGTATTTTCAGCTATATGGAATACAATTTCAGCCTTATTGATTGCAACATTGCCTCCAGCAATTAAGTTATAGATGTAGGGTATTTCGATTTTGTTTTTTGTGCCACTTAAACTCTGAACATAAGAAAATTCTTGCGTTTTTTCCTTACTAACTAATTGTCTTACAATTTCTTCTTTATATGGACCAGTTTCGGAATAATTCAATGTTTTTACTTGTTCGTCAAATCCAAAAACATAAGTTTGTGTATCGCTATAGTACAATAGAATTTTAGCTCTATCATTAATTGAGAACTCGTTTTTAAAATCAAATACACCATACCCCCCTTCCCCAGGAGATAAATCATCAGAAATG
Source organism: uncultured Flavobacteriaceae bacterium (assembly GCA_964446075.1). Lineage (GTDB taxonomy): Bacteria > Bacteroidota > Bacteroidia > NS11-12g > UBA955 > JAGKXC01. Next base: position 4,863 of record CAYUNO010000109.1, read on the forward strand.
GGTTGAATGCTTATACCGGGTAAGTATTTATTTAATCCGTCTGTAGTTTGATATGCTGTAGAAGGCATTTGCTGAAGATACTTAGCAAAATCCTTGGATAACTTGATTAGCAACCCATTAGGTAGTTTTATTTTTTGTTTTTTATAGCCGATGGAATCAATCCCTTCTTGAAAAATACGTCCTGTATACACACTGCTAACAGCAAGGTTACTTTTTAGCTTATCCGATTGGTAGTAAACCTTGCCAGAATTGAAACCTTCCGCCAACACACTAATCAATAATTTCTGCACTGTAGCACGATTACCATAGAAATTATTATTTCCTACCATTGGAATAAATAATAGGGCTGAATCAGGTTCTATGGTGTTTGGGAAGTTGTTTAGAGGTTCAATTATCTTTGATTTTGCAAAAGCAGTGGCTTTCGAGTAACCGAAAAGGGGATCATTCATTGCGCCTATCAACAAGTAGCTTAAATTGTTTCCAGGCATCGAATCCTCGTCGATGGTTCTAGAAAATAGCGTAAACGTATCTGTTTGAAAGGGCTGTAACGAGTTAGTATTCTGACCTTCAATAATTACGTTGCCGGTCTGTTTTTTACACGACCAATTACCTACTGCTAAGCTTAGCAAAGCAATTGCTAAGAGATAGTTTCGCACGGTTATCCTAACAATTTTTGGTAAAATGCCCCGTAAGCTACCGCTGAATCATCCTCGGTATGCATCATGATAATTTGATCGCTTAAATGCTCTTCTACAATTCTATGGGCTTTTTCGCAACCGGTAACAACCGCATCTGCGTGTTTAGCACCACCAATATTCATGCTATCAACATCTGCGTTTTCATAGCATTCAAGGCAATTATTCTCTATGCTGTTTAGGCTTGCTTTTCTTGCAAAATCAATTCCTAAGTTAATTGGCATGCTATCGCAGTAAACACTGTAAACCACTTTGGCATTTTTGAAAACTGGTTCATCTTTATACAATGTTTTCAAATACAGGGGAACCAAGCTGGTCATCCAACCTTGACAATGAATTATATCGGGTGCCCATCCTAATTTTTTTACGGTTTCCATAACTCCTTTACAAAAGAAGATGGTTCTTTCGTCATTATCCGAAAAGTAGTTGCCGTTTTCATCGTTGAAAATGGCTTTTCTATGGAAATAATCCTCATTGTCCAAGAAATACACCTGCATTTTGGTGTTTGGAATGGAGGCAACTTTAATAATCAATGGGTTGTCGTTATCATCAATTGAGATATTAATTCCTGATAAACGCACTACTTCATGAAGTCTGTTTCTACGTTCATTAATTACCCCAAATCTCGGGACCAGAATACGAATTTCGTTGTCTTGTTCTTGTAATGCTTGAGGTAGCATTCGGGCGATAGTGGCTACTGGAGAAGTCTCAAGGAAGGGAGACATTTCGGAGCTCACAAAGAGAACTCGTTTTTTTGTTGGAAACATAGTTGTTAGGGTAGTTTCAAAAGAAACAGTTTACAAAAGTATAACAAAAATTTTGGAAATTAAAACAATAAGAGGCTAAAAACCTTTGAAAAACCTTTATTTGCAATCAATTTCGTTAATGAAAGTTGTTACAAATTCTGAGTCTTTGGAATCGTTGCGATCTGCTTTGCATACCAAACAGTTGGCTCTTGTTCCAACCATGGGTGCCTTGCATGATGGTCATTTGAAACTTGCACAAACGGCCAAGGAATTGGGGTACCTAGTGTTGGTAAGCATTTTTGTAAATCCAAGACAGTTTAATAACCCTGTAGATTTGGATAAGTATCCTAGAACTGTTGAGGAGGACAAGCAAAAGTTAAAAGATGCAGGAATTGATGCTGTATATATTCCTAAACTCGAGGATGTCTATTCAGAAGAAATTAAAGACGTAAAGGTAGATTTGGGGACCTTGGATCATGTATTGGAAGGCCATTACAGACCCGGTCACTTTGATGGCGTCGTGCAGGTGTTGTATCGTTTTTTTCTATGCGTTAATCCAGATGCTGTTTTCTTCGGTGAAAAGGATTTGCAACAATGCATGGTTGTAAAAAAACTCTTGAATCAGTGTTTCCCTTCTATTACATACTATCAAGTGCCTACGGTAAGAGAGAGTTCTGGGTTAGCCATGAGTTCAAGGAATCAACGTCTTACTGAGGAGGGCAAGAAGAAAGCAGCCGAAATTTATTCAGTACTTTCTACCTTAAAACAACAATGTTTACTGGGCGATTTTAATTCGGAAGTGATGATAAATCGATTGAAATCTATGGAAATTGAAACAGAATATTTAGCTTGGGTTTATTTACCCGATATGTTGCCAATAAAAGACCCAAATCAACACAAATACAAGCATCAAGCCATTGTTTTTGCTGGTTATATGGAGGGTGTTCGTTTAATTGACAATCTCGTATTTGAATTGGCCTAAACAATAGGAAATCAGAAAAGGGTAGCTTGAATTTCTGAATTATTCCCTTTGTTTTGAATCGATAATAATCGTTACAGGGCCGTCATTTAGTAATTCTACTTTCATGTCGGCACCGAAAACACCTAAATACGTTGGAATATGGTGTTTGGAAATTAAAAGTTGACAGAAACTTGTATATAGTTGCGATGCAAAATCTGGTGCTGCGGCTCTAATAAATGATGGTCTGTTTCCTTTGGCCGTTTGAGCATGCAAGGTGAATTGAGAAATGGCCAAAATAGAACCAGAAATATCCTTGATACTTAAGTTCATTTTTCCATTATTGTCCGAAAAGATTCTTAATCCTGCAACTTTATCGGCCAACCAAACAACATC
>CAYUNO010000110.1:0-7532 GCA_964446075.1 uncultured Flavobacteriaceae bacterium
CTACGTAAGCAAGGTAAATAAAGGTTAAATCACGCCTACATAAAGGGTGAATCCGTGTTCGTCCTTAAGAATAAAACCATGAAGTAAATGATTCTCACTGGTTCCCAATTTCTTTATCAAATCCACTGTTTTTATTCCACAATTTCGGGCGGTAATTGTAATTTTAAATAAATTATTCTCTTTTAGTTTTCTACTAATCTCCCGTAAGCTACCGGTGAATACATGTTGAGTAATTAGGGTTCTCCCCATCGATTTTGGCCAAGGAATGGGCGTAAGGAAGAAAGAGTAATTCCCCCGCGATTCAACTCCTGGAAGCTCCGATAATTGTCGATTTAAACCCAAGGCAAACAATCCTGCATGCGGCTCAAAAATGTAGGAAGAAGTTGATTTGATTCCTCGCATTTCCAATTTATTGCTGTCCAGTGTTAATTCTGTGCGAATGTCTGTTTCCATTTCGGTGGTTAAACTTTCGCTGTTCTTAGCTTTTGAATAAAATTGAGAAAATAACTCCGCAGTAGTTTCACCAACGTTAACCATTTCTTTTTCAATGTTGCGTTCTACTGAATGAGTTTCAAGTCCTGGTAATACAACCAAAATTTCTTTTACCTCTTTTCCAGCGCAAACAGAATAGGCTTTAATAGGTGCATCAATTTGATTTTGAAACCAATGTATGTCAACCATCGGACTTAATTTAATAATCCATTGATGGGCTCTCTCTTTGTGGTTTTTATAAAGTTCAAAAACGTTAGGACTATATTGAGTTACATCCGTTGCTATTCTAATCGTTGATTTGCTGGAATTAGAGGCTGGTCTTCTGTCAGGGTCTATGTAAATGAAATCTACCACATTGTGCGATTGCCATTGATCCCAATTCTCTAATGCCCATTCGGCAGTTTGAGTTATTCGTTGAATTTTATGTGCAACTCCAAGTCGATCAAAATTTAATGTACTCCAAAAATTAAGCGATTCGTTAGGGTCGAAGCTATAAACATCGCACTGCGAATCAGCCCAAGCCCAATCGTCTACCCCCAATCCACCCGTTAATGAAACCAAGGTTTTAGCAGCAAATTGTTTGGCCTTCCATCGAGCAATAAATTCACTGGTGGCTTGTTCTAAATAAACGCCGAAACCAATGGCTTTGACATTATAAAAAGAGGGTAACTTTTTTTTGAATTTTTCGATGTCGCTATGGAAAGAAATTAGGGGTAAATACCAATCTCCCCATCTTTCTCTAAGCATATTTTGGGGATTTGGCAGCTTTTTATCCGCAGCTTTTTGTTGAAGTTTCGGTTGTTTTTTGTTCTTTTTCAGGGATTCATCGGTAGAAATGACCGATTTAACGTACACTTCATCAATTAAGGGCAATAAGTTGGCTAGATTTTTGTTTTCTTTGTAACTGAAATTGTACATCATGAAAACTGCAAAGGTATTAACACTTCTTATTGTTTTGGCAGCGGTAGTTAGCAGCTGTGGCGCTCGCAAGCAAGATCGTTGTCCATCCGTAGGGAAAAACACCGGTTCTGCTCAGCAAATCCATGGATAAACGCTGGAAAATATTAACGGAAACCGATAGTTTAAAACAAATAGTATCGGACTCAGAACATCGTCCGCAAGTGCTTTTTAAACACAGCACGCGTTGTTCAATAAGTACAATGGCCTTGAATCGTTTGAAAAATTTATCCGATGAATTTTATCAAAAGGCCGATTTTTATTACTTGGATTTGATCGCATACCGAAATATTTCTAATGCTATTGCCGAAGATTTTCACGTATTTCATGAATCACCGCAAGTTATAGTAATCAAAAACGGAGAGGCCATTTATGATGCCTCGCACATGGAAATTACCACCGAAAGTTTACTTTCGGAATTGTAAATATGCGAATAGTTCGTTCGATTGGTGAGAAAATTGAGATATCGAAAACGGTAGAGGAGAATGATTTAGCCACGTTTGAAACAGGTACAGTGCATCCATTTTATGGCACATTCGCTCTAGGTAGAGATGTTGAATGGGCATGCAGACAATTTGTACTCGAAATGAAGGACGAGGATGAGGAGGGTATCGGCACTTTCTTGAATATTACACACAAATCTCCCGCTATGTTGGGGCAAACGGTTCGAATTGAAGCGGTTTTAACAGAGCTGGATGGCAATTCCGTGAATTGTTCGTTTTCTGTCTGGGTAAACGATAGATTGGTAGCGGAAGGTACTCAAGGACAAAAGATTTTGAAAAAAGAAAAGTTGGAACGGATAAAGCAACAGCTTCAACTGCCTTAGTTTCTTTGTTTGTACTGGCTTTCATCCTGGTGGGTTAAAATCCTATCATGCCTACTTTACGCGAAATTAGAAGTTGCGATAATTGCAAATCTTCCTTACTGAAATAAAGCACTACAACAAATATTTGGTTGTACCTTTGCACTTTGGAGAAAATGTTTCAGTGAGTGCCAAGAAAACCCATAAAAGAGTAGAGATTGTAAACCGTAAAGCCGGCTTTAACTTTCATATCGAACAACGATATGAAGCGGGCATTGCATTGATGGGTGGAGAGGTGAAATCCATACGGGATAACAACGTGAATATGGGGGATGCCTATTGCTTGTATGAAGATGGCGAATTATGGTTGAAGAATATGCATATTTCAGAGTTTAAGCAATCATCTTATAATAAACATGAGCCGCTACGGACAAGGAAATTGCTTTTAAACCGACAGGAATTAGCAAAAATTGAGGCCAAAATAAAAACAAAAGGCTATGCGGTGTTTCCTATACGGTTGTACGAGAATGAACGTGGTTTTTTGAAACTTGAAATAGGATTGGGTCAAGGAAAAAAGACTTACGATAAACGAGAAGATTTGAAAGAGAAAGATATTAAAAAAGACATGGAGCGCATGCGATTGCGCTAATACCGTCAACCATTTTAAATCAATTCAACAATACCTGATGACAAGGTGAGAGTTGATTGTACGGATTTTTTAAAATCTGAAATTGAAAGTTGACGATAGGGGACCTTGAAAAAATCTGCTAGCTTGGAAAAATCAAAGGTTTTTGGTGTGTGTATGAAAGGTTTCAGCGGAGGAAATTGATTTGGACCCGAAATCCAATCGAAAATTCGTCCTCCTTGATTATTAATTACAACTACCGTTAAATTGGTAGGAAAATCCATCCAAAAGGCATTGGAGTCGTAAACCGATGAAACATCGCCAACAACCGCTAAAATTTGTTTATTGGGGTTTGCATAAGCCGTTCCAATGGCGGTGCTTATTGAACCATCAATTCCACTTACACCCCGGTTTGCATATACTGCTGCCGCGGTTGGTGTACTCCAGGAAGCATAGCGAATGGGCATGGAATTTCCAAGCTGGATAATGTGAATTTCTGCGTTGATCTGTTGCATTAATTCATTGATCCACTGCAATTCATTTGAAAAAGGTTGGGGAATATTTTGGTGCGTAAGCGATTGTTGGGAAATATAATCGGCCCAATTTTTCCTGAATCTCGTTACATTATTTTTCCATTCTGGATTTTGATCAATTGCGATTAGAATGGTCTCCAATTGGTCTGATTCAAATCCTTTCCAATGCAAAGGTTGTGTTTGGAAGGGGTCGCCCACTTCCTCGTAAATGCCTAAATGTAAATGCCTTGGCTTCCAATCCTTGAGTTTTTGCTTCAGGGGTTTTGATAAAACAGTGGTTCCCAAAGTAATCAATAAATCGGGTTTCAACGCATCAGGAATGTCTCGTTTTAGTAAACCCCAATCCCAATTTGCAAGTCCGTATTCACCTTGATTGCTGCAAATATCCGCGAAAACGGGTAGGGTATGCTGAAGCCGTGTTAAGACATCGGATACGGATTTGTTAGGGGTGGAATGCCCTATTAATACTGCTATTTTCGGAGTTGATACCAAAAGTGTATCAAATATTTCTTTAAGTTTTTCTAACGTGGGAGCTTGGTTTTGTTGAAATTCTTTAAATACGAATGGTGGTACAGGAATTTTAGTGGATGGGATATCGGCTACTCCTTCGTAAATGGGTTCGTCCAAGGCGATATTGATGTGTACAGGTCCCGGAATAGGTAGCATACTAGATTGTATTAGTCTATACACTTGACTTGCACATTCGGTAAAATGCAGATTTCTGGCATTTAGATGAATTGACTCTCTGGAATAAGTCCCAAAAATACCTTGCTGACGCAGTGTTTGACCATCCCATTGATCAATTAGATGCTCCGGTCTGTCTGCGGAAACAATTAATAAAGGAATTCGCTGATAAAAGGCCTCACAAACTGCGGAATACGCATTCACTAATGCTGTCCCCGATGTGCATAAAAATGCCGCCGGATATCGATGGGATTGAGCAATTCCTAATGCAACAAATGCTCCAGAACGTTCGTCCGGTGCGCTGTGCAAAGTAAAGGACTTATTTTTTAGCAATGCGGCAACAATTGGTGCATTCCTCGATCCTGGAGATACCACCCAATGGAAAATGCCTGCTTCTTCCCAAAGTTGAGTAAGATAATCAAGATTGTGGGATAATTGGGGGATTTCCATTGTTTAATTAAAATGTATTTATTGGTGGAATTCTTGGTAAAAAACCTTGATGGAATTAATTAAAAAACGGATTTGTGTTTTTTTCGATGCCTACGGTTGTTGGATTGCCATGGCCAGAAAATAAAGTATAATTGTCCGGTAGGGTGAAAATTTCTCGTTCAATGTTCTCTATCAATTGCTGATGGTTCCCACCGGGTAAATCGGTTCTGCCAATACTTCCTTGAAAAACAGTATCTCCAACAACGGCGAACTGGGCTGCGTGATTAACAAAAATTACGTGTCCCGGTGCATGACCCGGTACAAATCGTACTTGGAAAGAATCTTTACCTACTGTAATTGTATCCCCTCCATTCAGAAAATGATCCGGTTGGGGTGATGGAGTGTATGCCAAATTCCATAATGCGGCCATCGTTTCGGAGCGATCTATCATCTTAACGTCGTCTTGATGTAAGTAATAGGGTATTTGATAGATTTGTTTTACCCACCAATTCCCAAAAATATGGTCGATATGAGCATGGGTTCCAAGCAAGGCAACGGGATTTAATTGGTTATCGGAAATAAACGTTTGAAGTTGATTTTGCTCGCTTGAATTGTACATGCCGGCGTCTATAATAACGCAATCCAAGCTTTCCTCACACCAAGCTACATAGGTGTTTTCGCCCAAGGGATTAAAGGTGAAACAGTGGAGTTTCATTTATTGTTTGTTTGTTGTCACAAAATTACCGCATTTGATTCTTTTCATCGATTTAATATAGAATAATTATCGTTTATTGTTAAAAGCCGATTAAATTTGAACCGCTATGCTTAAAAAAATCGCTCTAGTTTTTGGTGTAATTTTAATTCTATTACTGGGAGTTTTGGCATTTAACGGTGCTTTCCAATCTACTGCGGTAGTTCCTGGTACGGAAGGTGGTTATCGATTGATGGGAGTCTATCATCGTGGACCTTACGAAAAAATAGGAGAGGCATTTGGAATTGTTGGAGAAGCAGCGAGAAAACTGGGTTGGAAAGACAGTATAACCAAAGAAATGTTGGCTTCTGATAGGATTACAGTTGGTGTTTATTTTGATGATCCAAGCAGTAAAGCAAAAGATTCATTATTGAGTTTTGCTGCGGTCCAGATTTTTAATTCGGCCGATAGCATAGCCTTTGTAAATAGAGTGAAAGATGCTAAATATTTCGAGATTCCTAAAGGTGATGCAATCCTATGCGATCAAAAAACTTCAGGTATGATTTCCATGATTATTGCAGCGATGCGGGCATATCCGGCCTTGGGTAGTTTTGCAGAGAAAAATCCTCCCAAAGAACCGATTACTCATGTTTTCGAAGTATATCATCCGGGAAGAACTCGTTTTGTAATGTTATCTGAATCGATCGATTAATAGCTTCGATACCTAATTATAGATAACAGGGAAAACTTGGTTATCTCCCAAAGAAAAAGGCTACCTCATATTCAGAGATAGCCTTTTTTATTACTTTAGAAATTAGATTATAAGTGGATACACTCACCGTAAGCTTGTGCAACGGCTTCCATCACCGCTTCGCTCATAGTTGGGTGGGGGTGAACACTCTTTAAAATTTCGTGTCCAGTTGTTTCGAGGTTACGAGCAACAACGGCTTCGATAATCATATCGGTAACGCCTTCGCCTACCATGTGACAACCTAACCACTCTCCGTATTTCTTGTCAAAAATTACTTTTACGAAACCATCTTTATGTCCGCCTGCTGAAGCTTTTCCACTGGCACTGAATGGGAATTTACCCACTACGATATCGTAACCTTTCTCTTTGGCTTGTGTTTCGGTGTAACCAACACTTGCAACTTCAGGGTGAGTATAGGTACAACCAGGGATGTTACCGTAGTTCAAAGGCTCAGGGTGGTGACCGCAAATCGCCTCTACGCAGATGATTCCTTCGGCGCTGGCAACGTGTGCCAATGCAGGCCCAGGTACGATATCACCGATAGCATAAACCCCAGGTGCTGAAGTTTGATAGAATTCATCTACCATAATTTTCCCTTTATCGGTTTTGATGCCCATTTCTTCTAAACCTAGATTCTCTAGATTGGTCTGAACACCAGCAGCGCTCAATACGATATCGGTTTCGAACTGTTGTTCGCCAGATTTTGTTTTTACTGTTACGTGACAACGATCGCCTTTAACTTCTACTTTTTCTACCGCACTTTCGGTTAAAATATCGATTCCGCGTTTTTTGTAATTTAAAGCCATGGCCTTGCTCACTTCTTCGTCTTCGATCGGAAGTATGCGGTTCATGAACTCAACAATAGTTACTTTAGTTCCGATGCTGCTGTAGAAATAAGCGAACTCCATTCCGATAGCTCCAGAACCGATAATCAACATTTCTTTAGGCTGCTTTGGCAAAACCATGGCCTCGCGATACCCAATTACGTGTTTACCATCGATTTTAATGTTTGGTAATTCACGACTTCTAGCACCGGTAGCAAGGATGATATGATCGGCTTCAACGGTAGAAGCACCCGCTTCACCGGTAACTGCTATTTTGCCTTTACCCGCTAATTTTGCTGTGCCCTTGATAACTTCGATCTTGTTTTTCTTCATTAGGAAGGCAATGCCTTTGCTCATTCCATCGGCTACACCGCGAGAACGCTTAACCATACCATCAAAATCGGCTTTGAATTCGCCCACTTGAATCCCGTAATCTGCAGCGTGGTTAATGTAGTCGAAAACCTGAGCGCTTTTCAATAACGCTTTGGTTGGTATACAGCCCCAATTTAAGCAAACACCGCCTAAATCAGCTTTTTCAATGATGGCAACTTTTTTGCCCAATTGAGAGGCACGGATTGCGGCAACATAGCCACCAGGTCCACTGCCAATTACAACGATATCGAATTTCATGTTTTTTTGTTCAATAATTGTGATGCGAAGATAGGAAGTTTCTATGGAATTATACCTTAAACTCCGAGGTAGTATGGAAGGTAATATCGGGGTATTTATCTTCGGCCATTTTTA
>CAYUNO010000111.1:0-7525 GCA_964446075.1 uncultured Flavobacteriaceae bacterium
AAGAAAATCGGGAATTATCGAGCTTTAATAGAATTCGAGTGAGGGGTAAGTTATTGTTATACATCACTCAGGATACGTCAAAAAAGTTATCGGCAAATATTACTTGGGGGGAACATGTGTTAAAAGGTTTCGTAACAGAGGTTTCTGAGCAGGGAGAATTGCTAATTGAAGACAGGAACCAAGTTCGTTGGCTTAGACGATTGGATACTCAAGCCGTTTGCACCTTGAATGTACACGATTTAAACAAATTCATAATTGAAGACAATGTTCAGGTGATTGGGTTAGATACATTGCACTGTCCTATTTTGGAAGTTCAATCGGTATCAACTCATCCGCAGCAATTGAAAGTAGATTGCGGACAATTGTTTGGGTTTATTCGAGGCACAGGCGGGGTGACCTTTGAAGGAAATGGTGTGATTTTCTCGTGGAGTTGCGAAAAAGGAGGGTTTGTTGATGCAAGGAACCTGGTATCAGACGATGTATATATATGGAATTTTACTCAAAGAGATATTTGGGTGAACCCTCAAAAACAATTTCAAGCACATTGTTATGGTTCTGGGAATATTTATTATTTCAAAGAGCCCAATATTCGGTTTGAAAAAACAGAACAAGGCATTGGACGCATTCTAAAATTGCCGTAAGTTTGGGCTATGGTAATTGCAGGACTGGTAATGGAATCCGTAGGAAGTTATTTGTTAATGGCTTCGTTTGTGGTGATTCATTTTGCTACGTTAGGCGATGACTCTATGCTGGATCGTTGGTGTTTAAGCTCGTATTCTATAAAACAACGCCGACAATGGTATCGATTAATTAGCGCAGGATTTGTTCATTCGGGTTGGTTGCACTTGGCCTTAAACTGCTTAGGAATATGGTATTTTGGAACGTTAGTAGAGGAATTAGTAGGACCAATTTTGATGCTTTTGTTTTTCATTCTTAGCGTAATTGGCGGAAGTATTTATTCGATGCGATTGAGGCGATTTGATCACGATTATCAGGCAGTGGGGGCATCCGGCGGAGTGATGGGTTTAATGATGATGTCGGTGATGTGGGTTCCCTCAGTAAAGTTAGGCTTGTTTATTTTACCGGTGATGTTGCCGGGTTGGTTATTTGCAGTGATTATTAATTGGGCATCGATGGCATTTAGTTTGACAGACGATAAGCATCGCATTTCCCATGAGGGTCATTTGGGAGGAGCATTTTGGGGAGGGCTGATTGGTGCAATGGTTATGATGATGGTTTTTGGAATGGTAGGCGATATTGCCTTAGAATCGGAGTTAGACAACATGGCATCTGAATTTTCTTTAAGTTCCTTGATGGGGCCATTTGGATCTAACTCAGTCAGTCACGAAATGTTAATGCGTTGGATGGGTATGCGGTATAGTTTTGATTACAGCATGAGCTGGGTTTTGTTGTGGGCTGGTATTTTGCCAGTGGGTTTGTTTTGGTTATTACAAGAAATTCAGCCTTCCATTTTCAAGCGGAAATGGTGGAAGAAGTAATGGGGGAATCGGTTAAATCCGTATCTTTGCAGCCCCGTTCCAAGTTTTATTATATGCCCAGTTGGTGAAATTGGTAGACACGCCATCTTGAGGGGGTGGTAACCGTAAGGTTGTGCTGGTTCGAATCCAGTACTGGGCACTTCCATCTATCTTATCAATTCTAACGTAACGCACTTGCTGCGGTTGTCTTACCTTTGTGTTATGTTTGGCGGTAGCAAATCGAAAATCATCAATGATCCATTGCACGGTTTTATCACGTTCTCCGTTCCGGGGGTATATGAGGTAGTGCAGCACAGATTTTTTCAGCGTTTGCGTAGGATTCGCCAATTGGGAATGAGTGAATGTGTCTATCCTGGCGCTACCCATACCCGTTTTCATCACGCGTTGGGAGCCATGTATTTAATGATGGAATCGTTGAATATATTAAGACAAAAGGGGGTTGAAATATCCAACGATGAATATCAAGGGGCGGTGCTAGCCATATTGTTGCACGATATCGGACATGGACCTTTTAGTCATACCCTAGAATATACCTTAGTTCAAGGGGTGAATCACGAGTATATTTCGGAGCGATTGATGCAAGAAATGAATCGGGAGTTTGGCGGAGCCCTGGATTTGGCCATTGCTATTTTTAAAGGGAATTACCCGGCTAAACCGTTTTTAACTCAGTTGATTTCGGGCCAGTTGGATATGGACCGATTGGATTATTTGTTGCGCGATAGTTTCTATACAGGAGTGAGTGAGGGAATTGTGGGTGCGGATCGATTGGTGAACATGTTAAATGTCTCCGATGGTAATTTGGTTGTGGAGGAAAAGGGAATATACAGCGTTGAGAAGTTTTTAGTGGCTCGCAGATTGATGTACTGGCAGGTGTATTTGCATAAAACGGTAATTGCAGCCGACAATCATTTGGTTGCAATCTTGCAACGTGCCCGAGAATTAGCAAAAACAGGCAGTACTTTGGGAAGTTATCAACCATTAATGCATTTCTTATTCAAGGACGTAGTTACAGGCGATTTTACCGAGGAGGATCTGCAGTTGTTTGTACAGTTGGACGATGTAGATATATTATCGGCCATTAAACAATGGCAATTCCATGAAGATTCTATTCTCAGTAATTTAAGCGTACGATTATTACGCAGACAACTTCCAAAAATCCGCGTTCAATTGGAACCGGTAAGTGAGGCGATTGTGAATATTCACCGAGCACAAGCTACCTCGATGTTTGGGGTGGAAGAAGATTTGCTGCATCATTTCGTTAAGACAGGTGAATTAGAAAACAATGCGTATCGAACGGACGGTGGAGGTATTAGAATTTTACGGAAAAATGGAGATGTGGTTGATGTGGCAGCAGCCAGCGATAATTATAATCTATCGGCCTTAAAAGATACCGTCAAGAAGTATTACATAACTTATTGGGAAAATTAAAGGGCTGGGAGGATTAGACAATGAAGAAAGAGAAATTTGAGCGCAGGGACAATAAGGTTTCGGCAAAGAATCAGAATGCTTATAAAAAAGAGTTTTCAAAGAATGGCGGCGGTAAACAACGTATGGGAAATCTTTGGGGTTCTGGTGATGATGAGGTTTCGGCAAAGAAGGGATTGGGTCAACATTTTTTGATCGATTTATCGGTTGCTGATGCCATTGGCGATATTTTGCCTAATAATTTGGATGCAGTTTTAGAGATTGGGCCTGGCATGGGTGTGTTAACTCAGCGATTATTGCCTCGATTTCAAGAGAAGTTGTTATGCGTAGAGTTGGATCGTGAATCGGTTTCATATTTAGGCAAACAAGATTGGGCGAAAGGATTATCGGTTAAATATGGGGATTTTTTACAATTGGAGTTTCACGATTGGATTGGAGTGGCAAATAATACGGCGAAGAACAAGTTAGAGTGTGGGAATGGGTTATCCTTGGCTGTAATTGGGAATTACCCTTATAATATATCAACGCAAATCGTTTTCAAGGTTTTGGAATGCGGGTATCCTGTTACTTTTATGGCGGGAATGTTTCAGAAGGAGGTGGCAGTGCGCTTATGTGCGGGTCCTGGCAATAAGGACTATGGAATTACCAGTGTATTGTTGCAAGCGTATTACGATTGTAAGTATTTATTTGATGTAGCGGATATTTGTTTTCAGCCACCGCCGAAGGTAACGAGTGGAGTAATGATAGCCAAGCGTAAAGATGTAATACCTACCATAAACTATGATGCATTAAAGAAAGTAGTGAAATTAGCTTTTGGACAGAGGAGAAAAACATTGGGTAATGCCTTGAAACAGTTAAAAGGAGAGAAGAATGGGTTTGAATTGGATGATCGATTTACCAGTAAGCGTGCCGAGCAACTGAGTGTGGAAGATTTTATTGAAATTACTGATACATGGGTGAATTTGTCTTAATTGAACTTTGTAAATGATTGATTTACAATTTTTAGGCACATGTAATTCTGCTGATTGCAAAAAATAATTTAAAGTCGATAGAAATCCAACTAGTTAAAATCCTATTACTTAAGCATTAACTTAGAATCGTTCTATATAAATAAAGATGCTAAATTTCCTTGTAAAAAAGTAGTGATAAAGGCTATTACATATTAAATTCGCGCACTGAAAATACCCTTAAAGGCTCTCAAAATGACGATTATAAGCCCCAAAGTTGTTTCTAACTTATTGTTTAAAAGAATTTTAACGATCATCGTAGCGATTGTTGCACCTATTTACGTTTTTGCACAGTCGGCAACCGGTGATGTGATTGAACCACCAAAAGAATTCGATCCTACCTCATGGGATTGGGTAAGCATATTGATTTGGGTACTTATTGCCCTGATCGTATTGGTTATTGCCCGCGCCTTTGATATTGGGGGATTGGCAGAATCGGTAACCGGTAAAAAAATTGCCAGTGCAAACCGCATTAACGCTTGGGTTGGTATCATTGTGCTTGTGTTGGGATTGGGAGGTGTATTTTGGGAAATCAGCGAACATGGTAAATATCTTTTGTTGTGGGACGCTGCATCTGAGCATGGTTCAACCATTGATTCTATGTTTATGTGGACTTTCGGTATCACCTTCGTGGTATTCTTAATTACCGAGTTTTTATTATTTTACTTTATGTTCCGTTATCAATATAACGAGAATAGAAAGGCACATTATTACTTCCACAATAACAAGTTAGAGATGATTTGGACCATCGTACCTGCGATAGTATTAACATTCTTGGTATTACGTGGATTTGACACTTGGACTAAAATTACGTACCGCGGTGCTGCAGATAGCGAAGACTACAAAAAAGACCAAGAGATAGAAGTATTTGCTTATCAGTTTGGTTGGAAAGCACGTTATGCTGGTAACGACAATAAATTTGGGGAGGCTAATTTCAATTTCATCTCAGGCTCAAATCCATTAGGGGTAGCTGTTGGTGATCAAGTAGATTCTTTGGTTGTTCGATTGAACACTCAAATCGCCGAATTAGAGGCCAAAATGAAATCCGTTAATGATTCTGCAAAATTGTGGCAATCTCAATTAGATAAGTTGAATGCAAGTGGATTAGCTCAGGTTTACACATCGCAGGCTAAATCGTTGCGTGAAAAATTAGATGATATCAACAGTGGTGCTTACGAAGGACAGATTGAAAAGGATTTGCGCAGAAAGCAGACTAACTTAAAGCGTATTGCTGCTTATCGAGCCATGCCTGCGGTATTTAATAATGCGGGTAATGACGATAAGGTAACTACAGAAATAGTTCTTATTAAGAATAAACCATACAGATTTAAATTCAGAGCTAGAGATGTGATTCACTCTGCGTATGCACCGGAGTTCCGATTACAGATGAACTGCGTACCCGGTATGAGTACAGTATTCCCATTTGTTCCTTCTAAAACTACGGCTGAGGCCCGTAAGTCCAAAGGCAATCCAGAATTTGATTACTATTTATATTGCAATAAGATCTGCGGGGCAGCGCATTACAATATGAAGATAAAAATAACCGTGGTTGAAAACGAGGCTGAGTTTAACACTTGGTTAGCGTCTCAAGCACCGATTGTAGCTCCTGCCGTGGTGGAAACACCGGCAGCACCAGCAACTACTGATTCAACTGCCAAACCAACAATGGCAATTCGTTAAACTTCTCAACTTAAAAAAACAAGAACTTTGATATGAGCACCGCTTCATTACATTCAGAGCACCACACCCACGATCATCACGATCACCATCACCAAGAGAGCTTTATTTCGAAGTATATCTTCTCGATGGATCACAAAATGATCTCTAAGCAATTCCTTATTACAGGAATTATCATGGGTATCCTTGGTATGACCATGTCTATGCTTTTCCGTTTGCAGTTAGCATGGCCTGATGAGCAATTTGGAATATTGCAAACTTTATTGGGTAAATGGGCTGTGGATGGCAAACTTGATCCTAATTTTTATATGGGATTGGTTACTATCCATGGTACAATCATGGTATTCTATGTGTTAACAGCTGGATTAAGCGGAACCTTTTCTAATTTATTAATTCCATTGCAGGTTGGTGCCCGTGATATGGCATCTCCCTTTATGAATATGTTGAGTTACTGGTTCTTCTTCATGAGTTCCGTAGTACTTACAATCAGCGTATTTATTGAGACAGGACCAGCATCAGGTGGTTGGACAGTATATCCTCCATTGAGTGCTTTGGAAAAAGCCATGCCCGGTTCAGGTTTGGGAATGACTTTGTGGTTAGTAGCCATAGCCTTGTTCATTGTATCTTCTTTATTAGGTGGTATTAATTACATTTCCACTGTATTAAATATGAGAACCAAAGGTATGAGCATGAATCGCATGCCATTAACTATTTGGGCATTCTTCTTTACAGCGGTTTTGGGATTATTGTCGTTCCCAGTATTGTTGGGTGCAGCGTTATTCTTGATTTTTGATAGAAGTTTCGGTACCTCGTTCTATTTATCCGATATTTATTTGGAGGGAGTTGGTGCATTAGAGAACATTGGTGGTTCTCCTATTTTGTATCAGCATTTATTTTGGTTCTTAGGTCACCCTGAAGTATACATCATTTTGATGCCTGCTTTGGGTATTACTTCCGAGGTAATTTCTACCAATGCTCGTAAGCCTATTTTCGGTTATACAGCAATGATTATATCCTTGATGGGTATTAGTTTCCTTTCGTTTATCGTTTGGGGACACCATATGTTTATTACCGGTATGAATCCTTTCTTGGGTTCTGTATTTATGATTTTGACGTTGATTATTGCGGTACCGAGTGCGGTTAAAGTATTCAACTACTTAACAACTTTGTGGCGTGGTAATTTGAGGTTCAATCCAGCGATGTTGTTTTCTATCGGCTTGGTGAGCTTCTTTATCTCTGGCGGTTTAACAGGTATTTATTTAGGAAATGCTGCGTTGGATATTCAGTTACACGATAGTTACTTTGTTGTAGCGCACTTCCACTTGGTAATGGGATCTGCAGCAATTTTTGGAATGTTTGCTGGTATTTACCATTGGTTCCCAAAGATGTACGGAAGAATGTTAAATCAGAATTTGGGATATTTCCACTTCTGGTTAACTTTCATATCGGCGTATTTGGTGTTTTTCCCAATGCACTTTATGGGATTGGCAGGTGTTCCTCGTAGATATTACATGTTCACTTTGGTAAAAGATTTCGAAATTTGGGGTGATACCAATAAATTGATAACTATAGCGGCTTTAGTCGGTGGATTTGCTCAATTGTTATTTTTGTATAACTTCTTTTACAGCATGTTCCGTGGAAAGAAGGCTACGCAAAATCCTTGGCAGTCAAATACATTGGAGTGGAGCACTCCCGTGGAGCATCTTCATGGTAACTGGCCTGGAGAGATTCCCACTGTTTATCGTGGACCTTATGAGTATTCTAGACCCGATAGAGAAGAAGATTTCTTCCCACAGTATGTACCGGATGAGAGTGCCCCTGAAGTATTAGAACCTGTTAAAACTAAATCTGCTCCAAAAACCGAAGAGGTTAAGGAAACAGAAGAATCAACTGTATTCTTTGCTGCGATTAAGAAAG
>CAYUNO010000112.1:0-7508 GCA_964446075.1 uncultured Flavobacteriaceae bacterium
CTCCCAATGGCCTTCCCGGCCGCAGTTAATCGAAGGCTGGGTGGCATTGCCGCCGGTTGGCCCCGAATTGGTAGAACCCGCGGTTGACCTTCCGCCAGCAGGACCTGCACCAGAACTACCTCCAGCACTGCCACCAGAACCGCCAAGGGTATTTAAAAATTCCGTTAAGGCTCCATCGCCCCAAACAACGTAACCGGAATCATCTAATCTACTAATTACTCGGTACTCCCAACGTTTAAACGATTTATAGCCCCATCCTTTTACCGGCACTTTCCCGCCAAATTGTTGATCAAACAACTGCTTGGCTTTATAATAATTCGGTCTTGTACTTTGTATTTCATCCTCCCAGGTCCACCCCGAAACCTCCTTTGGCCCATCCGCTGCGGTGGGTAATTTAAGGCTGGGTCTGGTTTGAGAATGCAAGCTTTGAACACCTAAAAAACATATAATTATTCCCAATAATTTCCAACCAATCATCCTGTTCTGGAAAATTGCCGGATTGATATCTTTTTGAGTATGAAATTTGGATGAACTACGATTATATCCGTCCGAAATACATCCAACCGTTCGTTGTATTGGGATTAATCTCTGCGACAGTCGAATAGAAAAATCAATAATACGAGTAAAAAACCAAGAAATCATTGATGGCAATTTACCAAAATCGGCGGTACAGACCACCAACTTTCCCTATAATTTACTGAAAATTTATGAGTTTTAAAAGCTCGGCGGTCGATAAAAACGGACCTTGAACGTTATTGGTTAGCACAACAAATCCTTTGGGCTCATCCAAGCAACGCCAATAATAGGTACGAAATCCCTTCCACCATCCGTTGTGAAATGTCCATTTCTGGCCGTTTACCCATTTAACCCTCCAGCCCAACGCATAAAACGCATCGGCGGTGGTTTGAACCTGGGGTGTGGTCATATCGTTAATAATCGGCTCGTGAAGTATATAATTGGTTCTTAACGCTTTATCGAAAGCCCACATCTCCAACACACTGGAATAAGCCCCTTTATCCCCGGTGGCTCCGTTGTAGGGATTATCGGCATACACCTTTTTTTTATCGTATCCCTGAACAATATAGCTGGATAGACCCATGGAATCCGGATTGCAAATATGGGAATACCACATCCCCGCTGGAATCATAATTCGTTGCCGTACAAAATCCCTAAAATCCATGTCCGTCAGTCTCTCTATCATCAATGCCAACAATGCGAAATTGGAATTGCAATAATCGTATTTCCCAATTTTGCCAAACATGCTGGGTTTCTGAACATTCAATAACTGCAATACGTCTTCGTTATTCATGTGAGCCCGCGGCGTTTGCCATCCGGCAATATCTACATAAAAATAATCCGGAAGGCCCGAAGTATGGGAGGCCAAGTGCCTAATGGTTAACGTTTTAATTTTAAATTCGGGCAAATACCAATGTACACTGTCGTCCAGTTGGAAATACCCATCCTGCACCATCAACATGGTAGCCACCCCGGTAAAGGTTTTGGAGACACTGGCTAGCTGGAACAAATCTTGGGGTTTTGCCGTATCCTTGGTGGAGAAGGTGGCATATCCCATGGAACCCGTGTGCATGCTATCGCCTTTGAAAAACAAGTAAGTACCGTTAAAATTTCCCCATTTGTAATGCTTGCGAAAAAAACTATCGATCTGTTTCACCATCGTATCCCGTAAAGTAATGTAGGATTCCGTCATCGAACCATTCCCTTTTACATCCTGAGCTTGCAGGGTGGAAAACCCAGACAGGCACCCCAATAAAAAAAAGACCCTAATTTTCGTTAAACGAAAAATGGCGATTGTGTTCGATATGCATCCGAAAGTTGTCAATAAATTCCTACAAATACGTACAAGAATACGCTATGGAACATGTATTATTTTGTGCGTCTGCAGAGAAATTCTCCACCGTGGATGGGCTTTAACGTAATCAATAATCAACGGCATTACGGTTTGCTGTTTATCCCACTCGGGTTGAAGCAGCGCTATTGCTTGGGGAGCCTCTTCAATCCAGGTCTCCGCCCACTGAAAGTCCGATTTATTAAACACTACCACTTTCAGTTCGTGGGCTAATGCCACAACTTCGGCCAAGGGCGACTTAAATTTCTTGGGAGATACCGTAATCCAGTCGAAATCACCTTGCAACGAATACGCTCCGGAAGTTTCAATATGCACCCGAATTCCCTGTTCATGCATAGCTTTCGTAATTGCCGATAGGTTATACATGGCAGGTTCCCCTCCTGTAATAACCAACAATTTCGCACCGGCATTTGCCACCCAAGACACCATATCCTCACGGGTATGCAAGGGGAATCCGTCCGCTGGCCAACTTTCTTTCACATCGCACCATACACATCCCACATCACAGCCGGCTAAACGAATAAAATAGGCCGCACAACCTGCATAATGCCCTTCGCCCTGAATGGTGTAAAAATGTTCCATCACAGGGAACACGAACTCCGTTTCAGCACGCTGCTGTGCAATTTTCAGTTCCGATACATTGGGTTTCTCCATACCACACGCTCCCCTATTTCTGGGAATTACGATCCAAATTTCTCTTTATAAACCACCAAGGTATTCATCATTAAACCCGTAATGGTCATGGGTCCTACTCCTTTTGGTACCGGAGTAATGGCCGAGGCAATGGGTTCGATAGCGGGATAATCCACATCGCCCATTAATTTCCATCCGGCTTTCTTGCTAGCATCATCCACTCGAGTGGTTCCAACATCTACCACTACCGCTCCTGGCTTTACCATATCGGCCGTAACAAATCCGGGTCTGCCCAAAGCAACTACCAAAATATCGGCTTGTAAGGTATATTCTTTCAAATTTTGCGTTCTGCTATGACACAACGTAACCGTTGCATTTCCGTAATCGGCTGCGGCAGACAACAACATACTCATCGGCCTACCCACGATATTGGATCTACCAAGAACCACCGCATGTTTACCCGCTACCTCAATTCCGTAGTGCTTCAACAACAAAGTAATTCCAAAAGGCGTAGCTGGTTTCACTCCGTGAGACCCTTTTGCCAATCTACCCATATTGATATCATGGAACCCATCAACGTCTTTGGAAGGTAAAATTGCTTCTGTCACTTTTTCTTCCGAAATGTGTTTAGGCAGAGGCAATTGAACAATCAAACCATCAATATTGGGGTCTTTATTGATCCGATCGATTTCGGCCATTAGAAAATCTTCAGTAATCGTATCTTCAAAATGCAAGACGGTACCGGTAAATCCGATCTCGTCACAAGCCTTCTTTTTGGCACCCACATAGGTCATTGAGCCCCCATCGGTTCCCACCAAAATTGCCACCAAATGCGGAGGTCTGTGTCCTTGTGCTACAAATTTTGCAACCTCACCGGACATTTCGGAACGAATTGCTACGGAAGCTTCAACACCGTTTAAAATTATTGCCATAGTCACAAAAATACCCCAATTCATGGATATTTTCGATATGGAACTGGGTTTTTACCCGGTAAGTCTGCTTACATCAACGTAATTAACATGCATCCATCTCCACCCGCCGCCTCAGTCTGGTACGAATAACTGCGCACATAATTCAAGGTTTTTAAATAATCCCGAATACCTTTTCTCAAAATTCCATCTCCTCTGCCGTGCACCAACTGCAATTCTTGCCAACCCAAGGCATACCCTTCATCCAACCAATGCTGAACTTTACCTACCGCCTCGTCCAATCTGCAGCCGCGAACATCCAACGACGATGAAAAACTCGCTTGCTTTTCCACCCAATTAAAGCCCGATTCTTTTTTCTGTTTTTTACTGTTTGTCCCTTGCACATCCCATTGCAACTCCACCACGGGCACCCACATTTTAATCAACCCGAAAGCAATCCACACTTTATCTTTCTTGGTATCCAACACTTCTCCAGACAGCCCTGTAACGATGCTTTTCACCTTGGCGCCTGGCTTTAATTCTGCAATGAGAATAGGTTTTGGCTTTTCCAATTCCACCGGTTTTGCATTGGCGGCATCCCGCACTTTTTGCTGGTTCCGTTGATCCCGAGCTTGAAGTTTATCTTGATGTTTACGGTCTACCTCCTGCTGCAAATTGGGATCGTGATTTTTACCCATCCCCGATTCCCGAGCTTGTTTCATGGCCGATTCAATATCTCGGTACACTTTCTCTTTGTGTTGCTCCAATTTTACTCTGGCCGATTTGGTAACCTCCTTATCCGCCCGATGCTCTTTTATTATCCGAATCGTTTGCTCAATTTGTTGATTGGTATCTTGCAATAATTTCCGGGCTTCTTCTCGGGCCGAAGCCAAAAATTCCTGTCGCTTGGATTGCAATTTATCCTTCAACTGCTGATAACTGGCAATCAGCTGATCGGCATGACTTAATTTCTCGCTATAATCGGCAATTTGTTGGTGCAGCCTGTGATTCTGACGTTCCAACTGCAACATCAAATCTTCGGTTTTTCCCATTTGCTGACCCGCAAGTAACTTGATTCGTTCAATCCAAGCATGGTCAAATCCGGTCTTACGCATTAATTCCAGCGCGAACGAAGACCCCGGTTTTCCTACTACCAAACGATACAAGGGTTTTAACGCGTGTGCATCGTAGGCCATACTGGCTTGCAACACATCCACCATGCCTGTCCCCCATTCCCTCAACTGCGAAAAGTGGGTGGTGGCAATTACCCTACTGTGATTGGCCAGTAATTTCTCCAACACCGCTTGGGCAATGGGCGCTCCAAATCGGGGATCGGTGCCTGCGCCAATTTCGTCCAGTCCAATTAATGAACGGGAACCGGAATGCTCCAATATTTCTTTTAGCCCTTTTAAATGTGCACTGAAGGTACTCAGACCTTGTTCTATGCTTTGACCGTCTCCGCAATCGATGGCCAACTGATGAAAAATTCCCAATCGCGATTCCGGAAGTGCCGTAATATACAATCCGCATTGCACCATATATTGTAGCAGCAAGGCCGTTTTTAAAACCACGCTTTTACCTCCCGCATTGGGTCCAGAGACCACCATAATTCGGGCCGAATCCAATTCCATCGTAAGCGGAACAGCCTTCAATTTCTTTGCCGCTAATTCTTTTTCCAGCTGCGGGTGCACCGCATTAAGCAAGGAAATTCTCGCCTCATCGCTCACCTTTGGCCTTTCGGCACCATTAGATAAGCACCAATTGCATTGGGAAATCCAAGCATCCACTTGACAAAGTCCTTGCATGGCCGATTGCAAGGCTGTTTCAAACGGAGCTACTTCTGCCGTTAATGCCCGCAAAATTCGTTCTCGTTCTCTGCGCAGTTCCGCATACAACTCTTTCAATCGGTTATTCAAATCCAGTGCTTGGGCCGGTTCAACGTACAGAATTTTACCTGTTGCCGATATGTCTTTGACAAAACCCTGAACTTTTCGTTTGTGTTCGGCCAAAACGGGTATTACCAGACGTTCTTCACGGACACTCACATCCGTTTCGGCAGTGTATCCCAGCGCTTTCCATTCCTTGAAAACACCACGCACTACTTGTCGGGTTTCGCCCTCCAAACGCTGAATATCTTGACTTAATTTGGCATAAGTAGGCGATGCTTTCACACTTACCTTCCCAAATTCGTCGATGATGCGCTGAATCTTTAAAATCACCTGCTCTACGGCCTCCATTTCCAGCACGGTGGATGCTAAAATGGGAAAATCTTCTTTCCTACTACCAACCCCTTTGGATAGCTTTTTATACGATTGTAGAACATCCAGTACGATTACCCAGATTTCCTCGTCCCAGAAAGCATTTTCGATACTTAGGACCGATAAAAAATCGGAATAGTCCGAACCTGCCAACTGCAGCAAACTCGGCATTCTTTCCTGCAAGCTGCGTATCTCATCCAATGCATCTAAGCGATAGATTACCGTTGCGTAATCGGTTGTAAATCCCCAGTGTTGAAGCAATTGCTGCGTACCCGAATATTTACATCGCGAAACAATTGCCGCACGAATGGGCGCAAACCCTACTACTTCCTCAAAATTTAACGGATAAATCAACGCTTTCGGTTTTTATCGGTTTTCAAAATAATTATCCCACCCTTTACGGAATCTCTACCTTTCTCTACCGCAGAATCCATCATCGCTCGTACCCTCGCCTCCATGGAATTAGGTTTTGGATTATTGGTACTGCTGGATGTGGCAAACCGTGAATCTGCTTGCTGCAACCGTGTAATAACTTTCTCCATCAGCTGGGAATATTCTTGAGGCTCTGCTTGATACCACCCTAAATCCTCAACAAAATCCTCGTAAGCGATATTGTGTTTGTTGCAAATAAATCGATATTCCTTCTCCCAAATCGAATCGGGTAACAAACCGAAATTGTATCGAATTTGGTGTCCGGCTTCCATGGTCATGGCATCGGCCAATACCGCCACCATTTTGGATTCCTCCGTTCCGTTTGGAAAACCCGTGCAACCCAACAACATCAACAGCCCCGTAAAAAACATAACTTTGCTCTGTTTTGTTATGAATATGCTGCGTTTCATGAGGTTAAATTACTAAAATGCAAAGGTAACTATAGAAACAATCATAACACAGAAACAGTTCGATATTAAACGTTTAATTTACATTATGCCCAGTCCAACCCTACTTGCCAAAGTTGACGAAAATCTAAAAACCATTGAACAACGTCTTTTGCCATCCTGCCAATTAATTGTGGTTAGTAAGTACCGGGAAATTGAAGAGATCGAAGCCGTTATCGCCCGCGGGAATACCGTCTTTGCCGAAAACCGCGTGCAAGCCTTACTGGAGCGATACGAAGCCTTACCCAAGCACCTACAATGGCATCTTATCGGACATTTACAAACCAACAAGGTAAAATACATTGCGCCTTTTATTGCCATGATCCATTCGGTTGACAGCGAAAAACTGCTGCAAACCATCCAAAAAGAAGCTGAAAAAAATGATCGTACTATTCCGGTATTAATTCAAATTCACGTAGCCGAAGAAGAGACCAAATTTGGATTCTCCCCCGAGGAAGCGCTTGCATTTTTTGAACAATTGGATCCTGCGCTGTACCCCAATGTAGTGGTAAGCGGGTTGATGGCCATGGCTTCGTTTACGGAATCGGAGCAACAAATAAAGCAGGAATTTGGAATTGTACAGCAACTGTTTCAACGCGTACAAAAAGAATATACGCAAAAATTACCGCATTTCCAAGAGCTTTCCATCGGCATGAGTGGCGATTACATCTTGGCCCAAGAATTTGGCAGTACGATGGTTCGCGTGGGTTCAGCGGTTTTCCGTTGATTCGGTCTCAATCTTCTGTCGAAGTTGTACCGTTCGATTACATCTTCAAAATAAGTGTCAGGCTTCAAAAAATGAGTTGTAGGATCTTTTTGCATATCCCACCAATACCCCTTTAAGCGGTAATAACTTATATTTTCTAAAAAGTGACGTGCAGATTGCTCATCGTTGAAAAGCATACCTCGGTGTTTTAACAAGGCAATTTGATCTGCTATGGAGTAAGGCGTTTTATTTGCCATA
>CAYUNO010000113.1:0-7469 GCA_964446075.1 uncultured Flavobacteriaceae bacterium
GGTAATTTCTTGTGGGGAATGTTATTCTTCGGATATAATCGATCGATTAAAATCGGTAGAGATGATTGTGGTTGAAGGTACATTGTATCCACTACTAACACGTCTGAAAAATGCAGGATTGTTACAGTATAAATGGGAGGAAAGTGAATCGGGTCCGCCTAGGAAATACTTTTCCTTAACGGGAGACGGTGAGCATTTCCTGGCATCCTTGGATACAACATGGATTCAGTTAGCGCATGCGGTGAATCATTTTAGAAATCTTCGACAAGGATCTGCTGTTCCCCAACCTAATCAAAATGAAAAGAACCAATAGAATTTATTTTCCCCTGAATTAAATATATCGGTAAATGAAAAAAATTATTTCCAATAGTAAAGCAGTAAAAACAACCCCAAACAACAAACCCAACTACAATGAATAAAATAATAAATGCCAATATCAACGGTTTCGTATTTCCCATCGATGAGGCAGCCTATGAACAGTTGAAAATGTACTTAGATCAATTGCGCAAAGGAATCCAAGATGTGGAAGTGTATCAGGATATCGAAAATCGAATCGCGGAATTGTTTAATTATAAGTTGAAAACAGGCAAACAGGCCATTTTTGAATCGGATGTAAACGATATTATTCTGCAGGTAGGTTCCGTGGATGAATTGGTGGATGCAGAACTGGACATAGATGGAAAACCATCGGGGAGTCAAACGCAAAATGAACCTCTTGAAAGTAGCGGGGCGGTTACAGAAAGGCGATTGTTTCGAGATGAGGAGAATAAATGGATTTTGGGTGTATGTTCGGGTATTGCGGCATATTTGCAATGGGACAGTAAATGGGTTAGATTAGGGTTTCTTGTTTTGTTGCCAATAACAGCAGGCACTATAATCTTTGTTTATTTATTCCTTGGAGTGGCTATTCAACCTGCTATTTCTCCAACGGAAAAACTTCAAATGCAAGGTGCTCCGATTACGTTTGAAAATTTAGGCAAGGTTATCGAAAATGCAGCAAAAACGGCTTTGGACAAGGGTAAGCCCGTGGTAGAAGATATCTCCAAGCGGGGAATTCCAGTAATGATTAGATTGGTTGCCGCCTTTGGTTTGCTAATTTTATTGATAGTTTCTGTACCTGCTTTGTATTCGGTAATTATTTCAGCTGGGGTAATTAGTTGGTTGTGGGAACTAGCAACGAATACGATATTTTGGTCAGACACTCAAGCTTCCATGGTGCTTTTCGCTGCAATCATTGTGACGTTAATTACCCTTGGAAGTATATTTTACTCCTTGATTCGGGTATTGGTGAATGGAAGAAGACTTCCGTTCATTTTGCGCGTAACTTTTACAGGATTGTGGTTGTTTGGGGTAGGTTACTTAGTGTATCAGTCGATATCCATTGGAAAAGAGTTTAGCATAAAAGAAACTGTTTCCCAACGTATCGAGGTGGATTCTGCTTATAATCCCAAAACAAAACAGTTGCTCATTTCCGCTAATCCATCGGCCATACGTACTGATATTTACGGAATTGCCGGCGATGGGGATGAATCGGACGATTTTTGGGTGGAAGGTGAAAAGGTGAGTTTAAAAGCGATAGAGAAAAAGAAATCCTCCCATGTTGATTTTAAACTGTTTAGAACGGTAGATTCCGTACCCTATGTGATCGTGGATCGTTCTTCTCGGGGTAATAGTAGATGGCGTTTACAAAACGCGAAAAATATCAAATACGAATGTAAATGGACGGGCAACAAGTTGATTGTGAGTGATTTTCTCGATTTTTCTGCTGCTCCTGGGAAGTGGAGAGCCCAGCATGTATTGGTTAAAATTTATTTGCCCGTTGGGTTTCAGGTGCAATTGGATGAATCTTGTGACGGCGTAATATTTTTAGAATACGACGAAGACTCGTATTACAATTTCCCTATCGGGGCAAACGGTTACAAAAAGATTAAGGTAGGCCCTAATGGAAACGAAATAATCGATTAAAGTCCAGCTTTGCTGAGCGGATCTAATCGGAAGCTGAAACTAGCATTGATGCGAATTCGCTGATTCCAATTACTCGGTGAATAGTCCAATAGATTTTGGCTCTGCACAATGGGTAAATATAGGCCAAACGTTTCGCTGAATTTAACGCCGATTCCTGAGCTCCACGCGAGTTCCCCTTTCGCTAAACTTGTAGGATTTGCACCCTTGGTTGGATTGAATGCGGTGAAATAACCAACATCACCAAAAATTCCTAAAAATGATGGTCCAACTGGGAAGGGGATGTAGAAATTGCCTGTAAATACTTGTTGGCTATTGAGTCCAGTTCCGCTCAGATTCCTAAATCCACCTTGGTTATTGCCGCGTTGTTGACTCCAAGTTTGGGAGTTACTGGCATCGCCGGATCTGTTTAAGAAAATTTCATCGTTGAAATAATCGCGGGTACCGGGAGTGCCGGTTAAAGAAAGCGATAAGGGCGATATTCCATCAATATTTTCGCCCGTTTTGTCTGGACTAATTGTGTGTTTTATTCCCCAGACATTTCCGACATACAAGCGCATGGAAATGTTGCGTTTTTTCGTGTAGGTATAGCTGGCTTTCCAGGCTATCTCACTTTGTTGGGCGCTTGTAGTTTTTTGATCTTTGGGGTTGCGGAAACTGTTTTGAGCCCACATTGGCGTGTCAACATAATTGATAGATTGAACTAAGAAATTATGTTTTGCCAATATGGACCAGTTCCATTTTTCTGATTTTTTTGATATGCTGTACTGCAATCGGCCACCCATAGTAGAAATCGTGTTCATGTCAATGGTAACTGCGGTTGAAGGAGAAGGTACAATGCCGATGTAGGGTGGTAGAATTACCTTTTGATAATCGGTTCTAACCAATCCTTGAAGTTCTATGGATTGAGTCCAATCGGATTTGGTTTTATTCCGATTTCCTAAGGTAAATTTCAAGTAGGGATTGATGAGTATATATCGATTGTTTGGCATCACTGAGAAAAATCCACTGGATGAAATGGATAATGAATTTCCCTGTAACAGTTCTTTTTCGCTTTTATCAATCGCGCTTTTATTAATCGTGTTGTTTAAGTTGTAAGAATGTATCCAAATACCGCTACTAATGGTTGAAAAGCGTTGTTGAGGATGCCAATTACGGTATATTAAACCCGATCCCACCAAGGCATTGCGGCCAGTTGAATAAAACGGGCTAAATACGTAGCTTGTCTTTTTTAATGGGATACCCTGATTGTGGAAAGTAACGCCTAACATCATACGGTCTTGCGCATTCCAACCCAATGCTGGCAAAAGGAAAATATTGGATTTGCCGGGTTCTTGATTTCCGCTAATTAATTCAAATTTTGGACTTTTCGCATTCGGAAGAAAAAACCGATTTTTATATAAATTATTGTGTCTGTGCACTTCCGGAACTCGTTTGAAGGGGTCAATTACTACTTTTGTAACTTCCATTCCATTGTACTTGCTGTCTAATTTGAATTGAGCTAACGATTTGTTTTTTGACATAGGAAGAGCCCAATCAATGGCCAGTAAACTGTCGTTGGAATACAAACCAACGGGCATGGGTGCTGTGATTTGTCCTTTGTTTTTAAGTATTACTTGATAATCAATTTTTGAATTGCTGAAAGAACTGAGATCCTTTACTTTATAATCGATGATTTTGGTGGTTTGAATCAAATCATCAAATAACCATGCAAGATCTGCTCCGCTGATTTTTTGGCTAAGGTCACGTAAGTCTTCGGGCTGAGGGTGTTTGAATTTCCATTGGTTAAAATAGGAATGGAAAATGGAATCGAACAATTTATCCCCTAAATAGGCTTTCAACATTGTGAATACCAATCCCGTTTTTTGATACATCACTATTCCGTAGTTTGTGGATGTGAAATCGGCCGAATGGGTGCAAATTGGTTGGTCCATGCCATTGGAAGCAAAAAATCGGTACGCTATATCGCCTTCATCGTGGTGACTGAAATCTTCCAAATGGAATTTTGCTTTTGATTTTTCAGACATCCCCAAGGTGCTGTATAAATACCTGTTGTTGGGATATTTGGTTTCCATGTAGCGCATTTCATTTAAGGTGTTTAGGCCTTCATCCATCCAGCCGTTATCGCGTTCGTTGCTACCCAAAATTCCATAGAACCAGTTATGTCCTACTTCATGAACAATTACAACTTCTAGCTGCATATCGCTACTTACATTGCCAATTACGGTTACGTTTGGGTATTCCATGCCGCCGCCTGCACTAATTGTTCCATCTACTGCGGTTACCTGATTATAAGGATAATCTCCATTCCACAGGGAGTAATAGTAGGTTCCATCTTGAATGTATTCCTGTGCATCCTGCCATTTTTCGGCATTCGCGGGCGTGTATAATGTCCAGGTGGTAACGGTCCGTTTGCTGTGTGGTAACTTTACCGACCCTTTATTTACGATAAACGATTTATCGGCAAACCAAGCAAAATCATGAACATTGGATTGTGTATAATGCAGGGTTTTCCATTTTTTACTGGAGGGAATTGTCGAATCGGTTAGGTTTAAAAATTCCGATTTCCCTTTTCCTCCCAAACGTTTCATTACGGGTTTAACGGGAGTGGTTCCCGCTAAATAATCCATTCGTGCAATTTCGCTTTCGGTTTGTAAATCGCCTGTGGCTCCTACAATATAATTGTCTGGTAGTGTGATTTTTACATCAAAGGTGCCATACTCAGAGTAAAACTCGCCTTGGTTGAGGTAAGGCATTTCGTGCCAACCATTTTTGTCGAAAACTGCTGGTTTTGGATACCATTGGGTAATTTGATAGGCTTGGCCAATATGACCCAACCGAGACACACGGGCATTGGGGATTTGAACTTTAAATGTAGTGCCGATGGTGATGGAATCGCCGGGCATCAGTGGCTCAGGCAGCTGCACATAAGCTATGTCTTGATGCTCCTTGTGATAACTCCATTGCAAAGGCTGCACTTTTAGCATTTTATCTTGGATTTCATCGTTCCCAAAAAAACGAATCTTTCCATTTTTATCTATAGGAGTGATGAAATTAATGGAGTCGATGTAGCCCAAATTCTCAGGAGTTTCTCCATTTAGGAAATTCTTTCCACTTTTGGCCAATTGCTTGGCAAGGGCTGTTTTACTGTTTTTATACGCGTTGGCCCATAAATGGATTGGAATTTGAGAAATGGGTTGTGGAGAATGGTTTATATACTTGAATTGGCAATTGCCGTGTAGCTGATGATTCTGGTCGTCTAATTTTACATGAACGGTGTAATGGACTTCTTGTTGCCAATAATCTTGTGTAAGTGGGGGGAGTTTGATGTCGATTTGGCGTTGATCTATATTTGGCGATTCTTTTAACCTGCTGTAGGGTTTGATTGAACTATTGCCTAGAATGTTATGGGTGGGTTGTGATGTTGGAAGAACTTTTGCTTGGGATGAGCTTGCGACGCTGTGGCTGGAGCTGTAGCGGTTGTAGTTTGGTTGTGGCTTGGCTTGGTTATTTGCTTGACTGCTGTTGGAAAAACTCATCAATCCAACCAAGGCAATGGCCGTAAAAATCGAACGCATCAACAAATCTATTTATTTAATGCGTGGAAATTAAATCAACCCCTGAAAACTTGGCGAAAATCTACGAGGTATTATCGATTTTTTATGGGTGTAATTGGGGTTGAACCGTGTAGCTTTGGCTTGAATCAGAAAATAATATTGAGCTATAAATAATTAGGTGTCATCGTTACCGGTGGATTGGGACTGAGAATAATCGTGATAAGCAAATTGGTGGAGTTACTCAATTTTATAAGCTAAGGAAAATACAGGAACGGCAAAATTCTGCCCTGGATTGGCGATATACCAAACCCCAATATCCCAAGTTGCTTTTTTGTTGTTGTAAATTCTCCACGATGGACCGCCAAATAAAATTTCCTCCTCGGGTATGTAATAGAATTCGGTTTGAAAACTTACGTTTTTACCAGTTCGTATATTGCCCGCTAAGCCAAGGATCAATCTACCATTGTTATCCCGGCCTTCATTGATGGTAATTGGTTTTTGATTGATATTGTCCCAAGAATCTCGAGTGTTTTCGAGTGAAACCATACCATAACCTAACGAGGCAGTGATGTGTTTTTCTTCGTGACCCAAGGTGGCGTTAGCAAATCCTATTCCTAGATAGGTTTTGGGACTAGCCCAAGAGAGATTTCCAGCTTGTGCGCCGAGAGAAAAAGCGAGATTTTCGCTTGCTTTTAAGCTGTATTTTAATGTGGCTGTAAGCGGCACGCCAATGATACTTGTGCCTACCCCTGCCGAAAAATTATCGGTAATTCCATACTGAAATTGAAGGCTTAAAAAATAAACGGATTGAAAATAGCCCTCACCTTTTTTAATAGGGTAAGCGGTGGGAGTGTACAGATATCTGCTGGGGTGTGGGTTGGGGTAATAAATGTTCCCGCCAACTTTTTGATTTCGTTCAATGGGTTGGATTTTTTTAATGGTGTAAGCGGGGATGATCACCATTCGTCCATCTGTTAGTTGAACAGTTACTTCGCGCATGTCTTGGGATTTTACAATTCCAATTAAATCGGTGCCGTCGTTGAGTAAAATCATCGACAAACTATCTGTTTTCGTGCTGTCTATTGCGTACTTGTTAGAAACGTATTTAATAGATGCCTCTTTTGAATTTAAGTGTATTCCAAAAGAATGATTTTCTAATTTTTCCGCAATCCCTAAAGTTATAAAACCCAGTGAAACTAAAAATAGGAAAGTAGATTTTATGATTGAATTCATAGGCGTTATAAAAATAAGTATTCGTCTAATTATTATATCCAAAGTTAGAGCATTAAAAAGGAAGAATTAATGACAATTGTCAGCAGAGAACGTCCACTTTGTATTGAAATGGTCAATATCTTCGTGATATGGAAACTACCTCAACTATGGAAGCTTCTACGGCTTCTATTTCGGCTAAAATGACCTTTATTAATTTGCCGGTATCGGATTTAAAAGCAACCATGGAATTTTTTTCTGGATTAGGATTTTCATTTAACCCGATGTTTACGGGTGAAACTGCCGCCGCAATGGTTATCAATGAAACTACGGTTGCAATGTTATTGATCCATGAGCATTTTAGTCAATTTACTCAAAAATCTATATCCGATGCTCGCACACAAACCGAAGTTTTGATTGCATTGCAATTGGAATCGAGGGAAGCAGTTGATACGATGGTTGCGCAGGCAATTTCTTTAGGAGGTAAGCGATATGCAGAGCCTGCAGACTATGGGTGGATGTATCAACACAGTTTCGAGGATTTGGATGGGCATCAATGGGAAGTTATGTATGCGGATTTGAGTAAGTTGCCAGAGAATTCGTGATGTTGAATTCTATGTATATGCGTAGAGTAGGTCTTGGCATAGTTGAGTTTTCGTATTTTATTGGTTAAAAGCAGCAAAAAAGTGCATTTAATTGTCTTATTTATGAAAAAAAAAAATAGTTTTAAATCTTCACCGT
>CAYUNO010000114.1:0-7451 GCA_964446075.1 uncultured Flavobacteriaceae bacterium
CTCACCACCACCCATCGGGTGATCCACAGGGTTCATCGCAGTTGCACGAGTACGAGGACGAATACCTAACCATCTTGAACGTCCGGCTTTACCCTTACGCTCCTGGCTGTGTTCGCTATTACTTACAGTACCTACAGTTGCAATACAACTAGCCAATATCAAACGGCTTTCACCACTTGGCAATTTGATTGCAGCATATTTACCTTCTCTAGCCATTAACTGAGCATAAGAACCTGCACTACGGCAAATCTTTCCACCCTGACCAGGCTGTAATTCGATGTTGTGTATCAAAGAACCCAATGGAATCTCGCTCAAGGGTAATGCATTACCTATTTCAGGAGCGGATCCAGGTCCTTGTTGAATTTTTTGTCCTACCTTAATTCCGTTAGGAGCTAAGATGTAACGCTTTTCTTCGCCAAACTGAACCAAAGAAATAAATGCACTTCTGTTTGGATCATATTCAACCGTGATAACTTCACCAACTATTCCAAAATTACTTCTTTTGAAATCAATGATACGATAGCGGCGCTTGTGACCACCACCAATATAACGCATGGTCGTACGACCTTGGTTATTTCTACCACCGGACTTCTTAATAGGAGCCAATAACGATTTCTCGGGCTTCGCTGTAGTAATCTCAGCGAAGGTGTTGGCTACGCGAAAGCGCTGTCCCGGTGTGATCGGATTTAAACGACGTACTGCCATGATTAGATGTTTTCGTAAAAGTCTATGTTAAAACCTTCTTTTAATGTTACAATGGCCTTTTTATACTTGTTAGTATAACCGGAGATTTGGCCTGTGCGGCGATTTCTGCGCGCTTTCCCCCGTTGGATCATGGTGTTTACCGTGTCAACTTCCACCCCATAGAACTCTTCGATTGCTGTTCTGATTTCGTCTTTGCTGGCCTTGTGGTCAACAACGAAACCGTACTTGCCACCTTTGTCCATGATAGCAGTCATTTTCTCGGTAATCAATGGCTTTTTCAGTATCATTTGCTGTGTGCCTCCTCGATTTTGGAGATTGATTTTTCTGTTAAAATTAATGAATGGGCTTTCATCACTTGATAGGTATTCAAGTCGATAGCACGCATAATGGTGTTACCTTCGATGTTTCTGCCACTTAAAACTAAATTCTTTTGAAGTTCTGGAGTAACAAACAAAGTTCTGCCTGTTACATTCAATGCCTTCAACATTGCTACAAACTCAGAGGTCTTTGGTGCAGACATTTCAAAATCTTCTACAACAACGATTGCCTGATTTTTAGCTTTATAAGACAAAGCGCTCAAACGAGCCAAACGCTTCAATTTCTTGTTCAATTTGAAAGAGTAATCACGTGGCTTTGGTCCATGAATACGAGCACCACCCACATAAATACCTGATTTCAACGAACCATGACGCGCTCCTCCTGTACCCTTCTGACGGAACAACTTACGAGTTGAACGATGAATCTCAGTACGATCTTTTGTTTTGTGCGTTCCTTGACGCTGATTCGCTAAATACTGTTTTACGTCTAGGTAAATAGCATGGTCGTTAGGATCAATACCAAAAACTTCGGTATTTAAGCTAACGGTTCTACCAGTTTCAGCCCCTTGCTTGTTTAATACTTTAAATTCCATACTATTAACGCTCGATTATTACCGTTGAACCATTGTGACCAGGGATTGCACCCTTTACTACCAAAAGATTCTTTTCGGTATCCACTTTCAATATTTCTAAATTCTGAGTCTTAACTCGGTTACCACCTGTTCTTCCAGCCATACGAATGCCCTTGAAAACACGCGCAGGGAATGAACAAGCACCGATAGATCCAGGAGCACGTAAACGGTTATGCTGACCGTGAGTAGATTCACCCACACCGGCAAAACCATGACGCTTTACTACGCCCTGAAAACCTTTACCTTTTGAAGTTCCTACTACGTCTACAAACTCACCTGCTTCAAACATCGTAACGTCAATAACGTCACCAATATTAGCATTGTCTGCATCACGGAACTCAATAACTTCACGCTTACCTGTAGTGTTTGCCTTTGCAAAGTGACCCTTCTCAGCGGAATTGGTATGCTTTTCTTTCTTATCACCGAAAGCAATCTGTACAGCCTTATAGCCATCTTTACTCTCAGATTTAACCTGGGTTACAACACATGGTCCTGCCTCAATTACGGTGCAAGCCACACGCTTACCATCCGCATTGTACAAGCTTGTCATACCCAATTTTTTTCCTATTATACCATTCATGACGATTTCTCCTTACAATTTAATTTCTACTTCAACACCGCTAGGCAATTCAATCTTCATCAACGCGTCTACAGTCTTTGTAGAACCGTTGAAAATGTCGATCAAACGCTGGTAAGTGCAATATTGGAACTGCTCTCTGGCCTTCTTATTTACGTGGGGTGAACGCAAAACCGTGAAAATCTTCTTACGAGTAGGCAATGGAACAGGTCCACTCACTACCACACCGGTTGCTTTCACCGCCTTCACGATTTTCTCGGCTGACTTGTCGAGCAAATTGTGATCAAACGACTTTAACTTTATTCTAATCTTCTGGCTTACCATTTTCTTATTATTTAGCGGCGTTTACCTTTTTCAATACTTCATCTGCAATGCTCTTTGGTGTTTCTGTGTAGTGAGAGAATTCCATAGAAGAATTCGCACGACCAGAAGTGATGGTACGCAACGTAGTTACATAACCAAACATTTCACTCAAAGGAACTTTTGCTTTAATTACCTGAGAACCAGCACGTTCGTCGATACCTTCCAACTGACCTCTTCTTCTGTTCAAATCACCCATTACGTCTCCACTGTTCTCGTGAGGAGCAACAACTTCTAACTTCATGATAGGTTCTAACAAAATAGGTCCACAGTTCTTAGCTGCTTCACGGTAACCTTGACGAGCCGCAACTTCAAAAGACAGCGAATCGGAGTCAACCGGGTGGAAACTACCATCAAACAAACGAACTTTAATTCTATCTACTGGATATCCAGCCAATACACCATTTACCATGGCGGCTTTAAATCCCTTTTCAACCGATGGGATGAATTCACGAGGAATTGAACCACCAACGATTTCATTTACAAACTGATAATCACCTACGAAATCTTCATCCGCTGGACCAAGTTCAAATTGGATATCGGCAAATTTACCTCTACCACCGGTCTGCTTCTTATAAACTTCTCTGTGAGTATATTTACGTGTAATTGCTTCTTTGTATGCAACCTGAGGAGCACCCTGATTACATTCAACCTTAAATTCACGCTTCAAACGATCTAAGATAATCTCCAAGTGTAATTCACCCATACCCGAGATGATGGTTTGACCTGTCTCTTGATCGGTATGAACACGGAAAGTTGGATCCTCTTCAGACAATTTAGATAATGCATTACCCAACTTATCAGAATCTGCTTGAGTTTTAGGCTCAATCGCCAAACCAATTACTGGCTCAGGGAATACCATAGATTCCAACACAATAGGATTATTTTCGGAACACAACGTGTCTCCAGTTTTAATATCTTTAAAACCAACAGCAGCTCCGATATCACCAGCACCCAATACATCTACAGGATTCTGCTTGTTAGCGTGCATTTGGAACAAACGAGAAATACGCTCTTTGTTTCCTGAACGCATGTTCTGTACATATGAACCCGCATCCAATTTACCAGAGTAAACGCGGATGAAGCACAATCTACCTACATAAGGATCGGTTGCAATCTTAAATGCCAATGCGGCAAATGGAGAATTGTAGTCGGGCTTCCACTGAATTGCTTCGCCGGTGTCAGGGTGAGTACCCATAGCACCACCTCTATCCATTGGAGATGGCATTAATTCCATCACCATATCAAGCATGGTTTGTACCCCTTTATTCTTGAACGAAGAACCGCACATCATGGGAACGATCTTCATGTCAATTACAGCTGGACGCAAAGCATCCAAAATTTCTCTTTCGGAGATGGAGTTTGGATCTTCGAAGAATTTCTCCATCAACTTATCGTCGTACTCAGATACTGCTTCCAACAATTTTTCGCGATACATCAATGCATCTTCCATCATGTCGGCAGGAATATCGATAGTTTCGTAAGTCATTCCCTGATCAGACTCATTCCAAATCATACCACGGAAGTTGATCAAATCAACAACACCGCGGAACTGATCTTCAGCACCGATAGGTAACTGCAACGGAATTGCATTACTACCTAACATAGAACGCACTTGGCTAACAACATTTAGGAAGTCGGCACCAGCACGGTCCATTTTATTCACAAAACCGATACGAGGAACGTTGTAATTGTTAGCTAAACGCCAGTTGGTCTCAGATTGAGGCTCAACACCGTCTACAGAGCTAAACAAAAACACCAATCCGTCCAATACACGTAAAGAACGATTCACCTCTACGGTAAAATCTACGTGACCTGGAGTATCAATAATGTTGATCTGATATCTTTCTTTATTGTAGTTCCAAAATACAGTAGTAGCTGCAGAAGTAATAGTAATACCTCTTTCCTGCTCCTGAGCCATCCAGTCCATGGTAGCAGCACCGTCGTGTACTTCACCTATTTTATGGTTTACACCAGCATAATAAAGAATACGTTCGGTGGTTGTGGTTTTACCAGCATCGATGTGAGCAGCGATACCAATATTTCGGGTTAATGCTAAATTGCGTGACATGACTTATTCTAACTGAATCTATTAAACTCTAAAGTGTGCAAAAGCCTTGTTCGCTTCAGCCATCTTGTGTGTATCTTCTTTTTTCTTAACCGCAGAACCTTCGTTACGAGATGCAGCCAAAATTTCACCAGCCAACTTCTCTGCCATAGATTTTTCATTACGCTTACGAGCATAACCAATCATCCATTTCATTCCTACAGCAATTTTACGGCGCTGGGGAACTTCCATTGGAATCTGGAAGGTAGCACCACCCACACGACGAGCCTTAACTTCTACAGCAGGCATTACGTTGTTCAGGGCTTTGCGGAAGGTTTCAATACCTGGCTCTTCTGTTACTTTTTTCTCAACGATATCAATCGCATCATAGAAAATTGTATATGCCAAGGACTTCTTGCCATCGTACATCATACCGTTCACAAAACGAGATACCATCGTATCGTTGAACTTGGGGTCTGGCAATAATATGCGTTTTTTAGCGCGCGACTTTCTCATCTCTTAAATTCCTTATTTTTTCTTAGGCTTCTTTGTTCCGTATTTACTTCTGCGTTGGTTACGTCCTTCTACACCCGCAGTATCCAATGCACCGCGTACAATGTGATAACGTACTCCAGGAAGATCTTTCACCCTGCCACCACGTACCAATACGATACTGTGTTCCTGCAAGTTGTGACCCTCGCCAGGGATGTAAGCGTTCACTTCCTTTCCGTTCGACAAACGAACACGGGCAACCTTGCGCAAAGCCGAATTAGGCTTCTTGGGAGTGGTAGTATATACACGTGTACAAACACCTCTGCGCTGGGGACAAGAATCGAGCGCAGGAGACTTACTCTTCCATACGGTTTCCTG
The DNA here is from genome assembly GCA_964446075.1 of uncultured Flavobacteriaceae bacterium. Taxonomy (GTDB): domain Bacteria; phylum Bacteroidota; class Bacteroidia; order NS11-12g; family UBA955; genus JAGKXC01. Next base: position 5,509 of record CAYUNO010000114.1, read on the forward strand.
GCGACCTTTTCTAATTAACTGTTGAATGGTAGGCATATATTTCCTAAAAAGGACGGCAAAATTAAGCTTATTTTTTTTCATAATCAACCCCTTTCTCAAAAAAAATCAATGTTTTTCTGCATTTGGGGTTTACGCCTTGCCGATACACCTCTAAATTTCTACGAAATGCAACCTTTTATCCATGCTTTCGTCATTATTTACGCCACTTTGCTTCGCTTTGGTATTAATTTTGTAAAATTCGTTAAAACTATCAAGAACACCAACTATGACTCCATGATGTTACCAATTATATCAAAAATCGCCCCTATTTCTTTTCGAAATCTTGGACTAACCTTAATAATAGCTCTAATAAATGCATCCATCCTTACCGCACAAAATCCGATAGCTCGAAATGCTGCCAAACCCAAAGGCGCCCAAATATCGTTCGATCATACTCGGTTTGATTTTGGTCCGATCAACGAAAACATAAAATTTGCAAGTCATAAATTCGGATTTACCAATACCGGAAATGCCCCTTTAGTCCTCAACAAAGTTGAAACCTCATGCGGTTGTACCACCCCAGAATGGAGCACCGATACCGTTAAACCAGGGGAACAAGGATATGTTACTGCGCGCTACGAAACCACAAATCGCCTAGGAACCTTTACCAAATCCATCACCGTCTACTCCAACTCGATAGAAAGTCCAATGGTATTTTTGGATATCTCGGGAGATGTGTACCGAGAGAATACAGACCTACAATCCAACACCGAAATTAAATACAACTACGGAAAAGTTACCTTCTCCAAACCGGCTTTGAGTTTTTCACCCTTATACGATAATCGTATCGATACGCAATCGCTTTTTGTCACCAACGAAACCCCAACAGCCATAAATATATATGCACTGGATGCTGGCATTCTGCCTCCTTACATAAAAATACTACAATGGCCAACTACCTTGGAACCTCAGGAGCGCGGTAAAGTACAAATTGCCATCGATGGCAGAAAAATCAATTATTACGGTTTTGGAACTTTCGAAATCCCTATGAATACCAGCAGTCCGGCCCTACCCTACGGATCCGTATTCGTTACATTTTCACGCAAACAATTTTTTCCAAAATATTCGGCCACTCAATTAGCCAAACAACCAAAGCTAACCCTCGATAAAAAGGAACATAATTTTGGGATGATCTCCGAAGCCGGTGACATAATCACTACCGAAATCAAATTCACCAATTCGGGCAAACAATTGTTAAAAATATATAACATGGACCCATCATGCGGTTGTATTTCAGTAAAAGCTCCGAAAAAAGAATTGCAGCCGGGAGAGTCGATGATAGTAAAAGTAATCTTCGATACCGTCACAAAAAAGGGGTATTCCAACTACAGCATTGGCATTATTTGCAACGATCCTACCAACCCAGAATTTGAAATTCCGATTAAAGCTCAGTTTCCCGCTAAAGACCGACACTGTCTAACCTGTCCAAAATAGCGTATCTTTGCAGTTTTATGGGAAGGATTTTTGAAAAACGAAAACACAAAATGTTTGCCCGCTTCGACCGCATGGCCAAGCAGTTTACCCGTTTAGGAAAAGAGATCGCCATCGCCGTTAAGCAAGGTGGTCCCAATGCCGATTACAATCCACGATTACGCACAGCGATACAAAACGCCAAGAGTGTTAATATGCCCAAGGATCGTGTGGATGCGGCCATCAAACGCGCCACCACCAAAGGCGAAGGCGATTACGAAGAGGTTCGATTTGAAGGTTACGGCCCTCATGGTGTAGGTATCTTGGTTGAAACCGCTACCGATAACAACACCCGTACTGTTGCCAACATCCGCATGCATTTCAATAAAGGCGGCGGTGCCATGGGAAAAACAGGATCTCTCGATTTCATATTTACCAGAAAAGGGGTATTTAAAATCAATTTGTCTGCTTTAAAGGGCATGGATATCGAAGAG
>CAYUNO010000115.1:0-7391 GCA_964446075.1 uncultured Flavobacteriaceae bacterium
GTAGGAATTTTCCAAGCAATCGTTTTTTCATTGATTCACTTCTCGCCTTTTGAATCTTTTGGAATCTTTGTTGCCGGATTAATTCTTGGATCAATTAGAATGAATACCCAATCCCTCTGGATGTCAACATGGGTCCATTTTTTATTTAATGCCACCGCCATTTGCCTGCATTTTTACACATTAAATCACTTCAATAAAACGGGTATTTATATCGATACCAACGCTTGGTTTAGTGGAAACTCGGTGATGGGAATAAGTTTGTTTCTTGGGGCTATCGGCCTACTTATTTTGTCATTAAAGCGATTGTATTCACCCAATAATTCTACCGTACTATAACTATGCAACTAAACAATTTTCAAGAACGAGCAATTTTCGGCACTTTGTATGCAGGAATCGTTATTGTAGGCATCTTATCCGGTCCTGCAGCATTACTTTGCATAGCTATGGTAATTCTCTTCGCTTGTTGGAAAGAATTCTCTGCTATTCAGCAACTTAGCCCTATCGCCTCTTGGGGAATCTCCATCATAAATTTGTTTTTTTTTGGTGCCAGCTTTGCCGGAACTGAGTTTTTACCATCAACCATAATTTACAGTATAACGGCAATTCTATTTCTGCTATTAACAACCATATTGCTCTTTAGCGCCGCAACCAATGCAATTAAAGAAATGTCCGCAGTATTAGCCGGATCGCTTTACCTTAGTTTGCCGATACTTTTATTTCTATTTCTCCCGCAAATGGGAAATCTCACTCCTCCCGAAAATTTAAACTATTGGAATTGGCAATCTCATCTGGGTTGGCCTTGGGAATCTGTAGTTAATCACTCGGAATTAACGGGTCACCTTCCAAATTACCAGTGGCAATACCCTTTGTTGGTTTTTATTTTAATTTGGAGTTCCGATACGTTCGCTTATTTAACGGGTAAGGCTATTGGAAAACACCCCTTACATTCCCTGCTTTCTCCTAAAAAAACCTGGGAAGGATTTTTAGGTGGAACGATACTAACCGCGGCTACTTCCGCCATTTTATTCCATTATTGGGACCTAGGTTCAATGGTTGCAGCAATAAGCTTGGGTGCGGCTTTCTCCATTTTTGGCACGGCCGGAGATCTGTTCGAAAGCGCTTTAAAACGGGTTCATAACATCAAAGACAGCGGCAATTTTATTCCCGGTCACGGTGGAGCGTTGGATCGATTTGATGCTTTTCTTTTTGGTTGTGTAGTATTTTGGGCTTGGTTGAATTTTTTATCCTAAACCCAAATACGGAGTAGCAAAAAACCTACCTTTTCAATCAATCAAGTAAATCTAATTTTCCATAGTTTTACTCGTTGGATTTAGGTAAATTTGCGGTGTAAATTAGGTTTATTACACCAAAACATGAGTAATCCAGACGTTTCCTTCTTGCATAACGCAGACCCCTCTGCAATTGATAACCTGTACCAACAATATCAAACCAATGTTGAAAGCGTTGATTTTGGATGGCGCAAATTTTTTGAAGGATTTGATCTTGGAGCACAAAAATTTGAATCCGGAGCAGCCATTTCAGAAGATGCTCTGAAAGAAATTAACGTCTTAAATCTAATTAATGGTTACCGTCAACGAGGTCATTTATTCTCTAAAACCAACCCCCTCAGACAAAGAAGACAGTACCAACCAACATTAGCAATCGAAAATTTCGGATTATCCGAAAAAGACCTCGACAAAACGTTCAATGCTGGCCACGAATTGGGTTTAGGTTCTGCTAAATTAAAGGACATTATATCCCTATTGGAACAAACCTATTGCCAATCCATTGGTTGCGAATTCACGTACATCCGTGATCCCAAGCGCAGAGAATGGTTGCAATCTCGTTTTGAACAAACCAAAAATATCCCTAACCTAACAACCGACGAAAAAAGACATTTCCTAAAAAAACTAAATCAGGCAACCGTATTTGAGAACTTTATCCATACCAAATATATCGGACAAAAGCGTTTCTCTTTGGAAGGTTTGGAATGCTTGATTCCCGCTCTGGATGCCGTGGTTCAATATGGTGCGGGTCTTGGAGTGGAAGAGTTTGTTATGGGTATGGCTCACCGCGGACGATTAAACGTTTTAGCAAACATTTTCAACAAAACATATTCTCAAATTTTTGCCGAATTTGAGGGAAAAGTATTCCAGAACGAAACCGAAGAAGGATTTGAGGATTTTGAAGGCGATGTAAAATACCATTTAGGTTACAGTACCGATGTAAAAACTGCATCGGGTAAAACCGTACACTTACGACTTGCCGATAATCCATCGCATTTGGAAGCAGTAAATCCCGTTGTGAAAGGATTGGCCCGAGCTAAACTGGATCAAAAATACAATAACGACGTTACCAAGATTTGCCCCATTCTAATCCACGGAGACGCCGCTATCGCCGGTCAAGGTATCATGTATGAAGTAGTGCAAATGAGTGGTTTGGAAGGATATTACGTGGGTGGAACCATTCACGTTGTTACCAATAACCAAATTGGATTTACTACCAACTACTTAGACGCTAGAACCTCTACCTATTGCACCGATGTTGCCAAAGTAACATTATGTCCAGTATTACACGTAAACGCAGACGATGTTGAAGCTGTAGTACACGCCGTGAAATTGGCTATGGCCTATCGATTAGAATTTAACCAAGATATTTTCATCGATTTATTGGGTTACAGAAAATACGGACATAACGAAGGAGACGAACCCCGATTCACGCAACCGGCAATGTACAAACTGATCGATAAACACCCCAATCCAAGAGAGGTTTATAAAGCCAAGTTATTGGAAAGAGGGGAAATCGATGCGGAATTAGCCAAAGAAATGGAAGTGGAGTTCAAATCAATGCTTCAAGAGCGATTTGAAGAAGCAAAAGGCGATTTCAAACCTGAAAAACCTACCATTAAAAATACTTGGGAAGGGTTTAGACATGCCGATGCTAAAGACTTCCAAACCACCGTAAATACTGGAGTTTCGATAAATACATTAAAAGAATTAGGAAAAAAAATTAGCGCGATTCCAGAAAATAACTTACCAATTAAAAAAGTACAAAACTTATTTGCCGATAGAGCCAAAATGATGGATACCGAAACCATCGATTGGGCTATGGGTGAGTTACTGGCCTATGCTTCCTTGTTGAACGAAAACCACCCAGTTCGATTGGTGGGTCAAGATGTGGAACGAGGTACCTTTTCTCATCGCCATGCGGTGATAAAAAAAGAGGATTCAGAAGCCGAGTATATTCCGCTTAATAATCTCTCAAATAGTCAAGCAAAACTCTCCATTTATAACTCCCTATTGAGTGAATACGCTGCCCTAGGTTATGAATACGGCTACAGCACTTGTATGCCTCAAGGTCTTACCATTTGGGAGGCTCAATTTGGAGATTTCTCCAATGGGGCGCAAATCATTATCGACCAATTTATAGCCAGTGCTGAATCTAAATGGGGTAAATTCTCGGGATTAACCATGTTATTACCACACGGGCAAGAAGGTCAGGGTCCTGAACACTCTTCTGCTCGTTTAGAACGATATTTACAACTTTGCGCCGGTTCTAACATGCAAGTAATGAATTGCACTACCCCCGCAAATTTGTTCCATGCATTTAGACGCCAATTAAAGAGAAACTTCCAAGTTCCCATGGTAATTATGAGCCCTAAAAGCTTATTGAGACATCCTAAATGCGTAAGCAGTTTAAGCGAATTGGCCGAAGGTGGTTTCCAAGAGGTTATTAATGACCAAAACGTTGGCAAAAAAGTTCGTAGAGTAGTATTCTGTACAGGAAAAATATATTACGACATTCTGGCTGGTAAAGAAGCTAGAAACTTTACGGATGTAGCAATTGTTCGAATTGAGCAATTATATCCATTACCCGAATGGAAATTAGCCGAAATATTCAAACAATACAAGGGTGCAGAATTCTGCTGGGCACAGGAAGAACCTAAAAATCAAGGAACTTGGTTGCATTTAGCGCGATATGATTTCCCGGTAAGTTTGCGTTACATCGGTAGAAAGAGTAGTCCATCACCGGCAACAGGATACAAAAAGATTTACGACAAAGAACAAGCCGAAATCGTTGCTGCTTGCTTCGCTTAATGCATATTTAACTGTTGCTCATTTTCGATAGTGAAACTAAATGAGCAACAGTTAAAGAATTAAAAAAATCAGTATCTACTCGCTTTTCAACACCCACAATCCCACATTTTCAACATGATGGGTATGCGGAAACATATCTACAGGTTGAATTTTTACTAACCTGTATTTCTCATCCAATAATTGAGCATCTCTCGCCTGAGTAGCAGGATTACAGGATACATAAACTATTTTCTTCGGTTCGGCCTCCAATAATCGGGCAATTACACTCGGATGCATGCCGTCTCTCGGTGGATCTGTAATCACAACATCGGGTATACCATGCTCTGCGATAAAATCAGCGGTGAGTATATCTTTCATATCGCCCGCAAAAAACTTGCAATTCTCCACACCATTCAAAACCATATTCTCTTTAGCATCGGCAATTGCTTCCTCTACATACTCAACTCCTACAACCTCTTTAGCTTTATCAGCTACATATAATGCAATACTGCCCGTTCCCGTGTACAAATCATATACCTTCTCATTACCGTTTAAACCGGCGAAGTCCTTCGTTATATTATACAAATTCTCTGCCTGTAAAGTATTGGTTTGAAAGAAACTCTGAGGCCTGATTTTATAAGTTCTATTACCTAATCGCTCAGTTAAATAGGGGTTCCCAGCAAAGCACACCACTTCCAAATCCTGCAATGTGTCGTTTCGCTTTCCATTTACTACATATAAAAGCGATACAATCCCCTCAAAACTCGATTGAATGTACTGCATTAAACCATTAATCTCTTCCGGTTTATCCTCCTTAAAAGAAACCAATACCATCCACTCTCCATCCCGATTGCATCGAACCAACAGATTACGCATCTGTCCTTCCTGAGAAACTGGATCGAAAAAAGAAATATTGTTATCTAAGCAATACTGTCGAATACCCCGTTGAATATGGTTAACCTTTTCCGGCATCAGATGGCAATATTCCACATCCAATACCCGATCAAATCTGCCCGGAACATGGAATCCCAATGCCTTCGGACGCTCCACACCCTCCTGAGGGACATCCACTAACCAAGCCCTATCAGAGAAACTCAAATCCAACTTATTCCGGTATGCATATTCTTGAGAACTCCCTAAAATTGGCAAGACTTCAAAGTCTTTCACTTTCCCGATTCTCTCCAAAGAATCAATTACTTGTTGTTGCTTGAATTTCAATTGTTCCTGGTAGGGTAAATGTTGCCATTTACAACCACCACAGACCGTGAAGTGCTTACAAACTGGATTTGTTCTAAGAGTTGATTTCTCATGAAAACGCAGAATCCTGCCCTCCATGTAGTTTTTCTTTTTTTGAAAAACCTGAACATCCACTAAATCACCGGGGGCACCGTACTTTACAAATAGGGCTTGACCGTCTACCCGTGCTATACAATTACCCTCTGCAACCGCCGATTCCAATCGAACCGATTCGAAAACCTTAAATTTTACCTTACTCCTCCTGCCCATGTTCCAATTAAGAACCTCGTTTTGTCAACACTAAATCTAATAATTTTATAAAGTCTGCCGGTGCCAAATACCCTGGCTGCGCTGCACGATTATAATTCTTCGAGGGATTAAATACGAAATAACTCGTTGGATAACCACCAGGATTACCCTGTGCTAACCACATCAACAAGCCTTCACCTGTTTGCGTAGTACCATCCACGTTGTAACGCTTATCTATTTCCGGATTAAATTTCACCGCAACAAAATCTTTGTTCAACTTCGCTATTACTTCTGCATTCTTGTAGGTTTCTCTATCCATTACCTTACACCAACCACACCAATCGGTATATGCATCTACCAATAACACTTTCTTTTCTTTCTTAGCTTTCTCCATTCCCTCCTCAAAACCATACCATACCAACTCCGTGCTGGAACTAGAATTCGAGCTTTGAGGATTTAAACTAGCATCCTTAACCGGCGCTGTTTGATCCGCACTTTTCTGTTCCGTATTAGCAGAAGTAGATTCCGTTCCGTTATTACCCTCCATGGAAGGTTTTGCACCACAACTGATCAAGGCCAAACTAAAAATAGTTGCCAATCCTAGGATTAACTTATTCATTTTCATAGAACTTTGGTTTTAAAACTTATATCAAGACTTTTAACACTATGAGTTAAACTTCCCAAAGATATAAAATTAACGCCGCTCTGAGCGTAACTTAAGATACTTTCCGATGTAATACCGCCCGATGCCTCCGTTTCCAATCTTCCATCAATCAACGCAACAGCCTCCTTACATTGTTCTGGACTGAAATTATCCAACATGATTCGGCGAATACCAGACAACGATAATACTTCCTTTACTTCGTCCATATTTCGAGTTTCTACCTCAATATCTAAATTCAGTCCGTTGCTGTTTAAATACGCTTGTGTACGCTTTACTGCGGCCGTAATTCCCCCAGCAGAATCGTTATGATTGTCTTTTAACATAACCATATCATACAAGCCGATTCTATGGTTTTGACCCCCGCCCATCGTTACCGCCCATTTTTCCAAAAGACGCAATCCAGGGGTGGTTTTTCTTGTATCCAAAACGGTAGTCCCTGTTCCTGCTAACAACGTCACTACCGCTCTTGTCTGAGTTGCAATACCCGATAAACGTTGCATAAAATTCAACAACAATCGTTCACCAGCTAACAAAGCATGAACATTACCCGACACCTCAGCTAGTACTGTTCCAGAAGAATAAAACGTACCATCTTCAGCTAAAGACTGCCATTGGATAGTTGAATCGATTTCCTTCAAAATCACTACAGACAACTGCAATCCAGCTACAACCCCGTCTTCCTTCAATAACAACTTGCTGAAACCTTGAGTTCCGGCTTCAATAGATGATATACTAGAAACATCGCCGCTACCCAAATCCTCTTCTAGGCAGCGACGAATTAAATCCTTAATTTCTTGGGACTGAAAATCCATTATTTAGCAATAACAACTGCCTGTGCAGCGTGTTTTGTTTTTCCCTCAACCAAAAGCAAGTATGTTCCTGAAGACAATGTACTTGTTGGAATAGTAACAAGTTTTTCTTGACTATTTAAACGTATTACAGTCCTCTCATAAAAATCAGTTAAGGAAAGAGTAACCGATTCGGAATTAAACGCAGACAAATCAATTGTCAATTGGTCTTTAGCCGGAACTGGGAATGATGCAATACCTACAATACTCTTTTTCTCATGCACCGAATTATTGTTATTAGCAGAACAATTACCGCCGGCTACATACTTCATTTTACTAAAATCAATGAAACATGCCCAATCCGGATTATCCACAAAG
>CAYUNO010000116.1:0-7389 GCA_964446075.1 uncultured Flavobacteriaceae bacterium
GGCCGAAGAAATCGCTGCAATCAAAGAACCGAAAATAGAACTGCATTTTCGTGCTGTAGGCGTTGAAATCGAATAATTCCTTTCTAAGCGCCAGCTCCTTTATTTATTGGGCACTGATTGCCCTATTTTTTGTTGCCTGTAAATCCGAATTGCCGCAAAACAAAGCACTTTGTCTTGGACATGGAGGGATGGGCATAAAGTCCCGATATCCGTTAGATAGCAAAAATTCTATACTTGAATGCCTAAATCAAGGTGCCGATGGAGTTGAAATAGATGTTCAAATGTCGAAAGACGGAGTATTATTCGCATTTCACGATGCTGAACTTTCAGAACGTACCGAAGGAAAAGGGTTAATCCACGATTTCACAGCTAACGAAATAACAGCCATCAACTACAAAGGGTTGTTTTCAGGAAAAGAGCCTTTACAACGATTGGATTCGATCTTCTACCTGCTTACTGAATTTCCAGAAGTTATCGTCACCTTAGATGTAAAACTGTACACCACTCTATCCTATACGCCTTACCAACAAGCCGTTGCAGAATCAATCGCTCAATTCATTGAGAAAAATGATCGAATAAAACCGGTATTAATTGAATCCCAAGACACATCGTTCCTCAATTATTTTCATCAGCTATCCCCTTTTTCTCCAACGTATTTTTACACAAGTACTTTTGAAGATGGTTTCAATACCTTAAATAAATTCCAATACCAGGGTTTAACGATGGATTTACAAAACATCAGCAAAGAACAGATTGACAGGCTGCATGCTAGTAATTTTAAAATTAGCCTTTGGAATGTACAAACTGCAGGCGAAAATACAGAAGCACTTGGATTGAACCCTGATTATATTCAAACAGACGAAATCAAAGATTTACTTCAAAAAGTGAAATAATCTGAAGCGCTAACCGTCGCTCATTACTGGATTAATCCAACTCTTGATCCAAAATATAAATCATGGCTGCAATAGCCGCCGCTCCTAATTCCAATTCTCTCTTATTCACCGAACTAAACACATCCGTTTCGGCATGATGGACATCGAAGTATCGCTGTGAATCGGGAATAAAACTTACAAATCCGATGGAAGACCAATATTTTTTCAATGGTCCGATATCCGCACCGCCTCCACCCAACTCCAGCATACCTACTCCATATTCGTGTAACATAGACTGATACTTCCTCACACCCGGCATCAATACAGAATCCACACCGAAACCTCTCGGCGTGAATCCTCCTCGATCGCTTTCCAATGCCGCAATATGAACCTCGTTTTTAGCTTTAGACAAACGCGCATATTCCTCCCCTCCACGCAAACCGTTTTCCTCATTAATCCAAAACACGGCCCTCAACGTATGCTTAGGCTGATACCCTATCGCTTTCAAAATGCGAAGCGCCTCCCATGCATGAATACAACCGGCACCGTCATCGTGAGCACCATCGCCCTGGTCCCAACTATCAAAATGTCCGCCAAACGCTATAATTTTTTCCGGTGAAACCGCGCCTTTCGTTTCGGCCAAAATATTGGCACTGGGTCTATCCGGCAAGGTTCTGCAAAACAAATCAAACGCTATCTCTAAAGCCGGATCTTTTTGCGACAAATATTCCAAAATATCAGAAATTGAAGTAGGTACCGCAGCAATGGGAATTTTCACGATATTGGGATCATATTGAGTAACACCGGTATGGGGATGCATATCGCATCGATTACTTACACTTCTCACTAGTACGGCCACTGCACCATAGGGTGCGCACCAAACCGCCCCGTTTACTCGCTGATTCACACAGCCACCGTATGCCTGAAACGTATTCAACAAACTCTCCTCCATCGGCCTAGCCAACAAAACTATTTTACCCTTTAATTTTCCAAGTTTGCCCAGCGAATCCAATTCTCTTCTTGTCCTTACCGATATTAACCCCGCTTTAACCGAACCAGAAACACTGCCGCCTAAAGCAACTACCGGAATTTTATAGCGTTTACTTGGGGTAATTCCTTGCTCCAAATACGATTCGCATTCCCATTCGGGATGAGGCGATGAAGGAAATTGAGATCCGTGTATGGTTTTTTCGAGTGATTCTGTACGCTTCGACTTATTCTCTTTTAAAATTCCAGTAAATACATCGGAATAAAACCAAGCTTGTTCTTTATCTCCGCGTTCCCATCGGGGTACCATTACCGATTGTGTATCCACCCGATCAAACGAGTATTTTTTCAGTTCCGCAACGGCCCATTGAATCGCTTTTTCGGCATTGTCTGAACCACTCAATCGCGGTCCCATGGAACATAATTCCCCCAACAAGGAATAGGAATGTCCTCTCAATAATGCTTCGGCATATATTTTTTGAAAAATGAGACTGTCTTTGTTTGGAGTAGCTTGCGAAGATTCCAGTGAAGATATTTTTACAATGGGAATTGAATGTGTTATTTGTTTTGTACCTTCAATTTTCTGATTAAAAGAAGAGTGCAAATTTGTATTTGCGCTTAAAATCCCAGTAATACCAAAGGAAGCAAGTACCGATACTCTACCCAAAAAATTACAAATACCTTTCATTTTATATTGACAAATGTAACGGCTGAAGTTTATTTATAAAACCTAGAAATTTGAACAATTTCTAAGGGCTTTTTATCTTTTTATTAAATTGTAAATCGATAAACCGATAAATTCGAATTAACGTATAAAAAAATGAAAAAGTTATTAATTTTAATTCCCCTTATGCTTATTGGAGCTAGTAGTTGGGCACAAACTCAAGTTAAAATCGTAACCGTTGTTGAATCCATCGTTCCCATGGGGGTTGGAAGATCTAGGATGATTGAGACCAATGAAACAATCAATCCGGCACCACTAACAACCACACGGACGGAGGATAAAAATTATGGGCAAGGAAAAATAGACCGTGAAGAAGCAAAAGTTGAAAACTTCAATGAAACCAAACTATTGAACCTATATTCTGGTGTAGGAATTAATTTCCAAAATATTGCTTCCAATGACGCAATTGTTTCGGGCAGATTAAATCAATTATTGGCGGAAGGTTGGAGAATTTCCCATGTACTAGGCGGCGTTGAAAGCAATGCTGGACAACAAGATGGTCAAGGAATTTTCATGACCCGATATATCCTTACAAAATAACACCTATCGTTTTAATCTATAGGTTACGCAAAAAAGTGAACATAAAAAAAGCGGCTTTAGGCCGCTTTTTTTATGATTAACATTTAATCAATTATTTCTTCGGAGCGTTTGAATTACTAGAAGAAGCTGCAGGAGTAGATCCGCTCTTAGCTGGAGTAGCTTGAATAGCAGGAGATGTCTTTGGACCTTGAACACTGGTTCCACCAACATTTCCACCTTTGTTTGGACCACTTCCATTTGTGCTAATAGCAGTAGATGAAGTTGAACCTGGGCGATTTGTTGGAGTCGCTTTTGTTGTTGTGGGAGTAGCTACTGTTCCAGATTTAGGAGCTGTTCCAGATGTTACATTGTCCTTTTTGGTAGGTGTACCTTGTGCGCTGATTGCACCAATGGCTATCATAGCGCTAGCAATTAATAATGTCTTTTTCATAATTTTTAAGCAAGATAACTACGATTAAACAAGTATTATACCAAAAATTCCAAAATACCCATATTTTGGTACATAAAAAAACGACAAAAGCTAGAATTTATTAAAAATAGCTTTTGCCGTTTTGAGTTAGTATCCAATATTTAGGATCTATCCAAATGTTACAAACGAAAAACTGTAATTATTTCTTTTCTGTAGGCTTCGAAGTAGAATTCGGAGCAGCAGGCTTAGAAACATTAGCTTTTGGAGTAGTTACCGGCGCTTTGCTAGGAGTAGTAGCTGGAGCTTTTGCTGGTAACGTTTTAGGTTCAGCAACCTCTGATTTAGGTACGTTTTTGTTTTTAGCAGGTGCTTGAAGAGTTGATGCTTGGGCTGTAATTCCTACAACTAAAACCAAGGCAGTTAATAATAATTTTTTCATAATGTGTTATCATGCAAGTTATTACAAACATTGAAAAAACCAATACTTATAGAAAAAATATAATTTTATGATTCAATTCACGCGAAATATCCAGGACTAACTCTGATAATATATTTTTAAAAATCAAAAAAATCTGCATTTACCCCACCCCACAACACCAAAATTATAGAGCTTAAAATGGCCAAAATCTTTGTGCTCATATAATAAAAATCACCTTCACACAAAGCCGCACACAATACACCAATCAGCATTAGCAAGAGTGCTAAATGCCCCAATAATTTTACAGGACTCAGGAGTGAGATGACTCCCAAAACCAGTCCTAAAACCAAAAAAACAATCGCCCAAAGTTCCGGATCTGTGGTATCGACGTACGATACATTCCGCGGTGATTTGACTTCCTTTTTCAAAATGTTTGTGCTTGTGTAATTTTTATCTTCCAAAAAAATTGCTGAATTCTCGTTTCTAATCAACTTATTACACGTCCACTCCTTCTTTTCATTTTTTCTCTCCAGCTCATAATCTAAAAATCTACCCGGCACGATTGACTCTTTTATATTATTTGTCAAATTCAATTCTTGTTGTTTGATTCCCGTTGAATTGGTTATTGTTTTCTTTTGACACAACTTCCCGTTTCCCTTATCAACGTTTCTCTTATTATCATGTTTTGCATATCCCGCTGACATTCGAACATTAAAACCTCCAAAATGATACCTATGATTAATTGTACATCCCGAATTGAATAATACTAGGAAAATCAATAAAGGCATAATTGAACATTTTTTTTCAATAAACACATTTATACGAGACAACAGTTTCATGCATGCAAGGATAAGAAATTGAAAATTAATGATTTTGCAAAATTCCTTAATCCAACACCCGAATTTTACTATAAAATGCAACTAACTGATAAAAAATAAAAAACCCTTGCAGACAATTTATCTACAAGGGTTTTTTATTTTGTGATGTGGTATCGGGCGGAATCGAACCGTCGACACAAGGATTTTCAGTCCTTTGCTCTACCAACTGAGCTACGATACCATCCAGTAAATTCAACCAATTCCGTAGAATTGATTTCCTAAACGGGCTGCAAAAATACAAAATCTCCGATTACTTCCAAAAGGAAATTAAAAAATGTTTTAAAAACCAGAAAATACGAAAAAATTATTAATATAAATACAGTAAATCAAAAAGGAGTATTTATTAGATTTTTGTCTACAAAATTTATCCTACACGCCACATTTTGGCACCGAAATTGTCTAGAGTGCCCTAACATTTCCTAATTTTTAGACAAAACCAATGAAAATTAAACATTTCAAGGACCATCGTAGATTATTATCTACTAATTTCGAATCATCAGAAACTTCATATAAATAAATACGTGTTTCAAAACAAGATTTTCCAAAAAATGAAAAATAAAATCATCGCCGTTTTAATTCTATTATTCTTTGTCGTCAATGCTAGTTTATTAAATGCACAATCAATAGATGGATTAATAATTCCTGGGGCAACATCTAGTAACAATGGTACAACTTGGAATGTGGAATTTTTCTCTTCTACAAATACCACTACAAATGCAAATAACTTTAAAGAAATTAAAGTGGTACAAACAGGAACTAAAGGAGAATATCTTGTTTGGGACGCTACCAATAAAGCTGATTGGCAGGTCGTAATGGGACAACCTACCTCAGGTTCTTGGAAGAGTTTTTGTTATTCCATTCTCGAAAATGAAACTGCATGTAACAGTAAATGTACCGTTTCTTACTACATAAGACACATTGGTACCACAACAGGACAACAATCAACATCCATAACCCTTGGAGTTGGAGACAAAAGCAGTACACCTAACAACTGCGTCTTTTCATCAACGGCACAGAAGTTCACGGTAGACGCTACGGTTAATAAAGTGGCGTCAACTGGAATATACACTTGGATAGAGCCAGCAACTGGAACGGACTCATCCTATAAAATAGCTGGCAACTGGTCTCCAACGAGAACCACAGTATCAACCGATGACATTCTTGTCGTTGATCTAGCACAAACTGCCACCACTCGAAATACAACCATTGATATATCAAATCTTACTGAGAGTATTAATCAATTTAAAATTTTCCCCTACAACAATGTCACATTTCGATGTACCGCAAATACAGCATGGACTGTCGGAAAAGCTACTTCTACAAATGGCGATGATTTCATTGTAGACTTAAATGGTGGAATGCGAAAATCTGGTTCAGGAACATTAGAAATTATTATACCTACCGGAAATACAGCTACCATCAATTCTAAATTAGCTGTTGCTACCAATCCCTCTGGAACAAACTCAGGTACTTTATTGTTTTCTGGAGCTGGCTCCCATAGTATTGCTGGGAACGTACATGTGGATGGTGGAACGTTATCGTTTAAACCAACTTCAGTTAATACTCTATTATTTAACGGAACATCTCAAAGTCTCAACGGAACAGGCGGTACGCTGTATATAGACTCATTTATGAATGTTACCATCGGAACAGGTGTTACCAGTACATTTACATTAAACAGATCCTTTCCATTATACAGCAAATTAACACTCTTACAAAATACCACAATTGCATCAAATTCCCCAGCTTCTGCTTCGGCTGCCGATTGGAATGCTTGGACTCCACATTTGCAATTCAAATGGTTTGACAAAGTTGGCTCTAAAGCTTTTGGCGAATTAGCTGTGATGCCAACTGGAGCAGCGATTACTGGCGGATCGCTTGTTGAAATCTTGAACTCTACACGTCGTGCCTACAGAACCATGGGTATTCCATTAAAAAATGCTGCCAATTTAAGTCAATTTGTGGACGACATCCACTTAACGGGTACGTTAACAGACGCAGCTAACAAAGATTCTTTCACTACATCATGCAGCTGGTGTAAATCATCCATTTTCCGCTGGAATGAAGCAACAGCCGGTTGGACTGCATACACATCGGGAACATCTGCTAATAAAATTGACCCAGGAAAAGGTGTTTTAGTCTTCTTCCGAGGTGCTAGATCTGGAGATTGGGGTTTAGGTGATACTTCCATAATTGCAAACAGTCAAATAATCGATTTTAAAGGACAAGTGCAAACCGGGAATGTAACTGTAACTGGTTTGGTAAAATCCAATGGTGGTGCCTTAGATGGTGCTAACTTGATTGCAAACCCATATCCATCTACTTTGAATTTTAGAAGCTTTTATCAAGGTAATTTCAACAATATACTTCCTCGGTATTATACCTATGACGCTTTAGCTAAAAATTATAACACGTGGGACAGTAACACTTCCACAGGTGCAATTACTCCAGCGGGTGCTTCGTGGTTTCAGAACGCCGGAAGCGAATCACGCTACATCAACCCAGGCGCTGCTTTCTTTGTGTTTGCAAGATCCAATGGGGCTACATTATCTTTCACTGAA